>NZ_ADFQ01000014.1:0-88468 GCF_000177355.1 Prevotella amnii CRIS 21A-A | reverse complement strand
CAAAAGAAACAAGTAAAAAATCACTAAATCTATGATTTTTGCCAAATTACTCGTTTCTACTTATAGCTATCCACATCTATTAAACCCAAATCGGTCATTAGAAAATGACAAGGAGCTTTTTCTAATGACCGATTTGGGATAAAGGTATTTGTATGCATATCACCGCCCTGTAATAAGGGGAAAATACGTCTTTGCGTCTTATCATTTAAAGAGAGAAAACCTTTCGCTTCTCATCGAAAAAAACATCATGGTTCAAGATACCTACAAATGGGTATTGCAAGTTTATTTTATATGCAGTACCTTTGCCGTCAACAAAAAAAACATTTCAATGACAAGGAAGCGAAAGAAAGACAAATCTTTTTGTAGAGAATTTATATGTAGATGCATCAACTTTAAGTTGGTGCATCTTTTTTTTGTGAATCATTTTGAATTTCATTCATTATTCAAGACTCCTCAAAAACAAAAAAAGCAAAACATGGAACACCTATCAACACATTCTTTAAGCCTGCTACGTATCTTTTACATGCTATGCTTGCTCCACACCACAAGTTACTACGCTAACGCACAAACACATGGTACAACCATACTGCATGGATATGTTACCGATGAGCAGCGACATATTCCTTTGAGTGGTGCCAGTATTGAAATCATAGGGACGGAAAAGCGTGCCATCAGTAACGAACAAGGTAGATATGTTCTGCCCATAAGCGAAGAAGGAAAGTTTACCCTACGGGTGTCTTACGTCGGCTATAAAACAAAAAAGACCAATGTTGGTTTATTTCTCAACAAACCTGACAGCATTTGTATCAACATAAGTCTACACGCAAACAGTAACACACTACAAGGTGTAACCATCTTGGGCAAAAACAAGATAAGACAACTAAAGCAGTCGGCTTTGCCCGTATCGGTCATAGGCAAACGACAGTTAGAGGGAACTGCCACGAATATCAATGACGTACTGGCTCGCACCGTAGGAGTAACAGTACGCAACACAGGTGGTATAGGAAGTGCATCACGCATATCAATACGAGGGCTGGAAGGCAAACGCATGGGCATGTTTGTTGATGAAAGCCCCTTAGGAGGAGTGAATAATTTTGTGGCACTCAATGACATTCCTACCTCAATGATAGAGCGTATTGAGGTGTATAAAGGTATTGTGCCCTACAAGTTTGGTGGTTCTGCATTAGGTGGAGCCGTAAACGTAGTAACCAAAGAGTATCCTCCCCTTTACTTTGACGCATCGTACGAGATAAGCTCGTTCAACACTCACCAATTATCTACTGTTCTGAAGCGTACCAACCAACGCACAGGACTGCAGTTTGGCATTGGTGGAGTGTACACCCATTCGGACAACGATTACGACATGATTTTAGACCATTTGGATGGAAGAACCGTAAAGCGCACCCATGACAAATTTTCCAAGATTATTGGTGGCGCATCTGTTAAAGCCACCAAATGGTGGTTTGACGAACTAAAATGGGAACTGATGTTTACCCACACCCGACAAGAGATACAAGGTATTGACCAATATATTCGTGAGGCTTTCAATAAGTCACAAAACCTCATGACTGCGCTGAAGCTGCAAAAAGAGAACTTTTTTGCACCGGGCTTAGACCTAACTTTTGAGACACTACTCTCGTACGGACGATATGGAATGACAGATAAAGCCAAGTGTCGCTACGACTGGGATGGCAACAAACTGCCTGCCGTATCGCCTTTTGGTGGTGAGCAAGGCAACCATCCAAGCGATGGCGATAACAAGTCGTATGATTGGAGCGGCAAGCTCAACCTAAATTATCTCATCAATGCACACCACAGCCTCAACCTCAATGTATGTGCCAACAACACGAATATGTTTCCCTCCGACTCGCTTATGGATAAGGCTTTAGGATTCAATGCCAACTTTCATAGCAGAATGACATCCACTACCATAGGACTATCGTACGACTTGACTCTCTTTAATGGCAGACTTCAAAACGCATTCACGATAAAAGACTTTATATATAGTTCCGACTCACGGAGTATTTCCACTTACTCTATTAGAGAGCCAAAGCCCGTCAGCAGCTCAAAAAACTTTGCGGGGTTTAGCAACGCCATGCGCTGGAAGTTCTCCGACGAACTGTTAGTCAAGGCATCGTTCAACTCAGAAGTGCGCATACCGTCTACCGAAGAGCTTATTGGCAACGGCTATTCCATATTACCTTCGCCAGCTCTAAAACCCGAGCGTACGACAGGATATAATATTGGCTTGCTCTATCACAAGACATTAAAAGAAGGTGGAATGATAGAAATGGAGTTGAACAGCTTTTACAACACCTTAGAAGACATGATACGCTTCACACCCGACATGATACCTACCATGGCTCGATATAGGAACTTTGGCGAAGTGCAAACCATGGGAATAGAGTTAGAAGCCAAAGGAGACGTATTGCCCATGCTCTATCTATATGCCAACACCACATACCAAGACTTGCGTGACAAACGAAAGATGGTTCCTGGCACAGTGGTGGAAAACCCTACCTACAACATGCGTATTCCAAATGTACCTTACTTCATGGCTAATGGAGGACTGGAATATCATCAGGAGAATATCTTTGGCGGTCGAGGACAGAATACCCGCATCATGGTTGACGCTTCATATATACACCAATATTACTACGATTTTGAGATGAGCAAATATCAAGAGCGCAAAATCCCCACCTCCATGATAGTGGATGCAGCAATAGAACACACATTACAGAACAGCACATGGAGCTTTACGCTAAAGGTTAAGAATATAACCAACCGCCGTGTCGTATCCGATTTGAATTGTCCTTTGCCTGGGCGATCTATTGCTTTCAAAGTAAGATATTTATTAAAGTGAGACTTGTAGAATCAATTCATTAATTATATCATTAAAACAAAAAAAACGTATGAAAATCAAGATGTTATTGTCAGCCATTGCACTTTCCGTACTGGCTGCATCGTGTGGTAGCGACGACAACGTTACGCCTCAATCCAAGAAAAATACTGGTGCCAATGCTTTCCAAGGCATTGTTTTTGCAACAGGAGTTACCAACCCCGAAGGCAACAACGGCAGCGTGTACATGCAAGCACTTGCCGACATGACACCCGGGAAGTACAACAACAAAAACGCCACACCCACAGGATTTGGTTCAACACCCATCATCACACCAAGTGGTAATCTATATTCCTTCCCCGATTATATGGGGAACTCCAAGGCAGAGATTACCCGATACAACATTGATGCGCAAGGCAACTTTGTACAAAAAGGCACATTGTCCATCCCAGCAGGAGCTGCTGCCAGCAATGTGGTAGAACTGAATGAAGAAAAGGCTTACGTTAGTTTTCAAGGTTTGGGAAAAATCATGGTATTTAATCCGCAAACCATGAAAAAACTGACAGAGATAGACCTTAACCCTTTAGCACACAAAGACACCAAGGTAGCCCCAGCTGCCATGATTATCCGAGACGGCATGCTGTTTGTTGGGCTTAATCAGTTTAATGCACAGTGGATGCCAACCTCCAACACCATAGAGCTTGCCATGATTGACACAAAGACAGACCAAGTAAAAAAGCACATTACCAACACATCTTTAGGCATGAGTTTTGCAACACGCCCCATAGACGCCAATTCTATCTTCATGGATGAGAACAAAGACATATACTTCAACTGCATTGGAGCATTTGGCTTTATGCCTCAACTTCCTGGAGGCATTGCCCGCATTAAGAACGGAAGCGAAGAGATAGACCCCACATACTGCATTCGGTTCGACCAAACAGAAGTAAAGGGCTTATCGGCTAAAAAGGGTGAATTTGCTGCAACCACATTTTACGGAGGTAAAGGCAAACTATACGCTTATCTAAACGCTTATGGCTTAGATCCTAACGCCATGAGCAATCCGTATCTATCAATGACCAACGTACCCGTGGAGATAGATTTATACCAAAAAAGTATTACCAAGATAGAGGGAATGGAGGTTGGTAACCCTCAAGGAACAGCCATTGGTAAACACAAAAATTTAATTGTTTTTGGGAGTGCCAACAAAAAAGCAAATGGCTTTTATACCTACAATCCGGAAACAAAGGAAGTAAAAGGACCTGTATTGGAAGTAATGGGTAATCCGAGCTTCTTTTACAGTTTTGCTAAATAAAGGAAAATAGAAGATTGAGTCTGTTCGCCACTTCTGCTTCAGAATTCCAAAAGAACAGACTCAAACTTTTTCGCAGTACAAAATACGCTCAACATGCAAACACAAAAAGACGAAATCAAAGAACGAATCATCGCTGTTGCCCGACAAGAGTTTATTGCGAATGGAGTGAAAAACACATCTATGCAACGCATTGCATCACTTTCGGGCATTGCGGTTGGCAACATATATCATTATTTCAAGAGCAAAGACCATTTATTTAGGTGTGTCATACATCCCTTGTTCAAAGCCTTTGAAGCCTATCGGCAAAATGCCAACCAGGCATCATACGCCACATTAGATATTTTCAGATACGACTCATATTTGGAAGGCATGAAAGAATTGGTCACATCGTTAGTTGTTCCCTATCGTAATGAATTAAAACTTTTGCTGAACGAGGCTGCCAACACCTCACTTCATCATGCCGTTGACAAGATGATAGAACAACAAAGTATTGACGGCATGAACTACATCAAACGAATGAAGCAGCAATATCCGTGCATTAACGACCAAATATCACCTCATTTTCTCCGTGTGCTTTGCAATTTATGGAAAGAAGTAATTAAAGAAATTGTAATGCACGACAATCTGACACCCACTGAACAAGAAAACCTTATCCTCGATTACGTTAAATTTGACGTGGGCGGCTGGAAATACATGCTGAACATTCAAGACACTCTGGACTTAGAAAGCGAAGACTAAACAACAAAGGTTCCAATATCTGTCACTCTTGAGAAATAAAAAAGAGAGACAACTGTAGATTCCTTGTGGGGATACGAACATTTTGTTACTTTTGTAGACAGATGGGAAAAGAAGTATCCAACCCTCAAGAAATACAAGGCAGAAAGAAATACGGCATACTTCACATATATGGACTTCCCAAAAGAAGTGTAAAGGTGTATATACACGACTAACTGGATAGAAAGACTCAACAGAAAGTATAAAAGGACTATCAATATGAGAACATCCATGACATCAGCACAAGCTGTTATATTTCTCTTGGGATCAGTGGCAATGGAAGAAACAAAAAATGCTTACAAAAAGAAAATATATCAGTTTAAAAGTTGGAAGAATATAAACGAAAATGGAAATACAAAGGATAAAAGAGAAGAATAGCTTACACACTTTTAAGGATAGTATCAAATAAAGGCTCATACCTGTATAATGAGATATGAGCCTTTATTTTATATAATTATTTTAACTTAATAAGATTCTTCTTTACCGGTAACGTCTTTTTTAGATATACCACCTATATCTATCTTACGCCATGCATAAACAATATATGCAAGAACAAATGGTACTAAGAAACTTACAAAGAACATTGTCTTTAGTGTAAACTCGCTCGAAGAGCTATTCTTAAGAGTTAACGAGCTTTGTAGATCTGCCGTAGAAGGATAATAAGCTGTATTATTCCAACCTGCTATAAGCAAGAGCACAAGAACTACAAGGACTACACCAATACCTGCAGGCCAAATACCACGCACATAGTCTGCCTTTAATATAGTTTTTATAACTCCAAAGAGCAACAAAACAACACCTACCAACAACAGGCAAAGCAATGGCCACATAGTAATAAGATTATTAAAATACTTCATCGACTCCATTACTATAACTCCAGAATCGTTTACAGCATAACCTTCACCTATCAATGTCTTTAACAAGAAAGGTAAAAAGAACAAAAGGAAAAGTACTGTATTTATTAAAAGATGCTTCTTTACTCTACCACGAATAGCCTCATCGTGCACATTATTATTAATATATAATGTTCCCAATATACGAGCTAAGAACACCACAGCAATACCAAAGATTACAACCCAAGGATTAAGCAATACATCAAGACCACGCGAGCCATTAGCCCAACGAGAAATAACAGGATGCAGCCCACTTGTTAAATTAACCTTCTCTACAATAAAGTTAGACCCGGTAAAGAAAGTTGCCACTGCGCCACCTAACAACAAAGGCCCTAATATTCCATTAATAATCAAACATACCTGAAAAGTCTTTACACCTAACAAGTTGCCAGCCTTATTCTGATATTCATAGCTCACAGCCTGAATAATAAAAGAGAACAATATAGCAACCCATACCCAATAAGCACTACCAAAACTGGTACTATAAAACAAAGGGAAAGATGCAAAAAAAGCTCCACCAAAGGTAACAAGCGTAGTAAAGGTAAACTCCCATTTACGCCCAGTAGAATTGATAACTAACCTACGTTCAACATCATCTTTTCCTAACTGGAAAATCATGGAATTTGCACCTTGTACAAACATCAAAAAAACTAATAGCGATCCTAATAAAGCGATGATGAACCACCAATAATGTTGTAAAAAATCGTATGTCATAGTTCTGGTCCTTTCTTTATTTGTTTACACATAATACTAACTTCTACCGCAAGCATTGTTGTAAACAACACTAAGAACAGGAAGAAGGTGAATGCTACGCCACCACTTGAGATATCACTTACAGATACCCATGTTGGCAACATGTCTTGAATAGTCCATGGCTGACGCCCCATCTCGGCAACAATCCAACCACTCTCACTTGCAATAAAAGCTAATGGTATAAGAGCTATACCTACATAGTGAAGCCACTTTGCTTTAGCAATATCTTTCTTATAAACGAAGAAAATAATAACTATAAAAGCAAGAACGAACAATGAGCCTAAGCCTACCATTATACGGAAAGACCAGAATGTTATAGGAATATGAGGTACTGTCTGCTGAGCATTCTTGATATAACCATAACCAAAATATTTCATATCACGCTCTAAAACTTTTCTATTAGCTTCCTTATTCTTACCTGCACGAAAATCCTTCAACGCCTTAATAGCATTACGTCCGCGAGCCATCTTTTCAGCTAAAGAAGGTTGTTTTACGCCCTTATGATCAGTATAACCATTAATAATATCATGCACTCCGGGTACAAAACCATTAGCATCATGAGTAGCTAATAACGATAACATATTAGGTATCTTTATGCCTTTAGCCTCTTTTGGCGAAGCCTCTATGTTAGGCTGCTCTGTAACACCTGCTATCGCTGTTAAGCCTTGCGCATTACCACCAGTGTAAAGAGCCTCCATGGCAGCAAGTTTCATTGGCTGAGTCTGAGCCACCATATAAGCAGAATTATCACCAGTGAAAGCTGCTAATAAAGACGATACTAATCCTACTATAGCTCCTATCTTTATACTTTGTCGAGCCAACTCTGTATGCTTATTACGCAAAAGATACCAACAACCCACACCTACTGTAAAAGCTGCACCTAACAGCCATGACGAAGTTACGGTGTGAGTAAACTTATCTATTGCAAAAGGGCTTAAAGCTACATCGGCAAATGATGTCATCTCATTACGCATTGTCTCTGGATTAAAAGAACAACCTACAGGATCTTGCATCCAAGAGTTTGCTACTAATATCCACCATGCTGAAATAGTAGCCCCTAAACCTGTAAGCCACGTAGATGCTAAATGAAAGCCTTTTGACACCTTATTCCAACCAAAAAACATAACTGCAACGAAAGTAGATTCCATAAAGAAAGCAAGAATACCTTCCACTGCAAGTGGAGCTCCAAAAATATCTCCAACAAACCATGAGTAATTACTCCAGTTTGTACCAAACTCAAACTCCAAGATAATACCTGTCGCTATACCTATAGCAAAGTTTATTCCGAAGATACGTTGCCAAAACTTTGAAGCAGTACGCCAAAAATCTTTACCTGTGCGATAATAGCACGTTTCCATAATACCCATTATAACCGCTAACCCTAAGGTTAAGGGTACAAATAACCAGTGATACATTGAGGTGAGTGCGAATTGTGCACGCGACCAGTCAATTGTACCTTGGTCGATTGCTAAAAGCAAATGTTCCATACTTTTTTATAATTAAATTTATATTTTATGTTACTATTATTTCGGTTAATATTATATATTATACAAAAAATCTTGTTCGCAATAAGGCTAAACACACTTCACCTACTGCCTTTTTATCAATTCTTTTCCTACAAAATTGGCCTCTTGCCCTTTGACTGTTTTTTCTTTAAGGAAGTTAGGAAAGAAAAAGACTCGAAGAATTGCAAACATAATAAAAAGCTTAATTATTATGATCAACCACAAGGTTTTACCTATCGTCATATGTCGAAAGCCATCATAGTATAAATCGAAAGCACGATACCAAAAACTACATTTCTTCATAAATAAAAATCTTCTTCTTTTGTGTTTTATTCTATTTCTTTGGCAAAAATAAGTATTTTTTTCTGCACAATAGTCTATTCTTCTATAAAATTATATACATTAACGCAAAAAAACGTATTAACCCTGTATTTATTTTGGACTAAGAGAAAAGATTGCTACCTTTGCTTATTATTAGAAAAATCAGATTTTAAATGAGAAAGTTATTGCTATTTTTAATATTAGGAACACTTATCTTAAAAGCATCTGCACAGGATACTATTTCTATAGAAAAGTGTCATGAGTTAGCTCTACAAAATAACAGACAGTTGCAAATATCAAAACTTACAAAAGAAGTAGCAGAAAACACTTATAAAGTAGCAAAGACAAAATATCTTCCACGAGTAAACGGTTTGGCAAGTTATGAGCATTTTTCTAAAGAAATTTCATTATTAAACAATGAACAAAAAAACATCTTGTCTAATCTTGGAACAAACTCAATAGGGCATTTAGGCTCGGCTATTGAAAATAACCTCACCTCTCTTGCAAAACAAGGTATCATTTCAAGTAACACCGCATCACACCTAAAGCAAGTACTCGGCGGTGTAACCACTCCACTTTCACAAGTGGGTGATAACATAGGAAACCAAATAAAAGAAGCTTTCAGGACAGATACAAGAAATATTTATAATGCTGGGATTATTTTTTCACAACCTATTTATATGGGGGGTGCTATTAAAGCCGCTAATGATATGGCTATTATTGGTAAATCGGTAGCCTCCAACACTATGGAACTTAAACGGCAGATGATCTTATATGCCGTAGATAATGCTTATTGGCTTGCTGTTTCATTAAAAAAGAAAGAAATGCTTGCTACTAAATACAAAGATTTAGCTAAAAAACTAAGTGATGATGTACAAAAAATGATAAAAGAAGGCGTAGCAACAAAGGCTGATGGATTAAAAGTAGCTGTAGTTGTTAACACTGCAGAATTGCAATTATCACAAATACAAAGCATAGAAGCAATAGCAAAGATGGCTCTATGTGAGCTTTGTGGCATAGCCTTAAATAGCGACTTAATCTTAAAAGATGAACAAGCTCAGTCTATAGCTCCTCTTGATAATATAGAAGAAACAACCCCTTCCGCATCTGCAATATGTGCACAACGTCCAGAATTACGACTACTTCAGAACACCATTGATTTAAGCAAACAAAACACAAAAATAATAAAATCACTATACTTACCACACATTCTCTTAACAGGTGGCTACTCTGTGATGAATCCAAACCTTTTTAATGGATTTCAAAACAAATTTACTGACTTATGGAACATAGGTATAGTAGTGCATGTTCCTATATGGAACTGGGGTGAGGGGAAATATAAAATAAGAGCTACAAAAGCAGCAACCAGTATTGCTAACTTAGAGCTTCAAGATGCAATACAGAAAATAAATTTAGAGATAGAACAATATCAACTCCGTCTAAAGTGCGCAAAAAAACAACTTTATACCGCTAAAAAGAATTTACAATCAGCAGAAGAAAACCTTAGATGTGCTAACATTGGCTTTAAAGAAGGAGTGATGACCGTTACAGAAGTAATGCTTGCTCAAACGGCATGGCAAACAGCAAAAACAGCTATTATAGACTCTGAAATAGCAGTTAGATTAGCACAGACAGGACTGCAAAAGGCATTAGGAACTATTGACAATTAAACACACTGACTTCTGAAAAGTATATAATATTTTTTTTAATCATCTCTCTACTTAAATATTAAAATAAAATGAAAAATAAATCACAAAAAAGTAATATTCTTTTAGCCGTATTAGGCTTTATAGCTGTAGTAGTAGCTGCCGGACTAATAGGCTATTTTACCATGAGTAAACCTAAAGAGATTATTCAAGGAGAAGTGGAAGTGGAAGAATACCGCGTTGCTTGCAAGCTCCCAGGTCGTATAACAAGTATTAAGGTAAAAGAGGGCGACTTTGTACATAAAGGTGATGTTTTAGCTGTTTTAGCTATCCCTGAAGCAAAAGCACAGGAAAAAGTAGTAGAAGCTACAGCCGATGCCACTTCAGCCTTGAGCGACTTAGCCTCAGCTCCTACTCGTAAAGAAGCTATAGATGCCGCTTTCCAAGTATATCAGCAAGCTATTGCAGCAAGAGATATTGCAGAAAAAACTTATGGTCGTATGCAACGATTATATGAAGAAGGGGTGATGACTGCACAAAAAAAAGATGAAGCCTTAGCAGCTTTCCAAACTACAAAAGCAGGAGTAGAAGTGGCTAAATCTAATTTAGAACTTCTAAAAAGTGGTGCACGAAAACAAGCTAAAGAAGCTGCCAAGAAACAAGCACAAGTAGCTAAATCGGCTGTAGGTGTTGTGAAATCTATATTAAAAGAAACGGTACAGCGTGCCACTAAAGATGGAGAGGTAGATGAAATCTATCCAAAAGAAGGAGAATTAGTTGGCTTTGGAAGTCCGATTATGAATATTTTGCTCACAAACGAGGTAACTGGAGTCTTTAATGTTCGCGAAGATCAATTAAAAAGACTTAGCAAAGGAAAGACCTTCAAAGTATTTGTTCCTGCACTGAATAAAGAAATAACAATGGTAGTAACTAATATTAAAGATGCTGGGTCGTATGCTGTTTGGAAAGCTACAAAGACTAATGGGCAATACGATTTAAGAACATTTCAAATAAAAGCAAAGCCTACACAAAACGTAAAAGGATTATTAAATGGTATGTCTTTAATTATAAAATAAAAGAATGAGAACTATCATTCATAATATTTTAAGAATATCTATTCGCGAGATAGGATTTATGCGTAGAAATCCTATATACCTTACTTGTGCTATCATCTTTCCTTTGCTTGCTATAAGTTTTTTTACGTCCCTTATGTCAGAAGGGCAACCGCAACAAATACCTATAGGCATTATAGATAATGACCACACCCCTACTACACAAAAGATAGCTTTAAAATTAGAGTCTTTACAAGGTACAAAAATAACATCTTACTATACTAACACAACTATGGCTCGAGAAGCTGTACAACGTGGAGAAATATATGCCTATTTATTAATACCAAAAGGTACTACAAAAAAGCTATTTACTAAACGTCAGCCTATTATCTCTTTCTATTACAGCAATGTAACATTAGTAGCAGGAGGTATGACTTTTAAAGATTTAAAAACTATCACAGCTCTTATAGCTGCATCTGTCGGAGTTGAAAAATTATCAATGCTTGGCAAGACATCTCGTGAGATAAGATCTTTTTTACAACCAATTGCGCTCGATATTCACATGATACAAAACCCATGGTTAAATTATAATGTATATTTAAGCACTATAATGATACCTGGAGTGTTAAGTATTTTTATGCTGCTATTAACAGTGTACACTATAGGAAAAGAATTGAAATTTGATAGATCGAAAGTTTGGTTACGGCTCGCTAATAATAATATAATAGTGGCTTTAATAGGAAAATTGCTGCCTTTATTTCTAATTTTTCTCATTATTTTTTGGGGATTTGAATGGTATATATACGGATATTTATGTTTTCCACATGCTGGCGGCTGGCTTAGATTACTAAGTTTAGGCTTATTAATGGTTACATCATCTATAGGGTTTGGAGTGTTTGTGTTTGGATTGATACCATCTTTGCGTATGGCTATGAGCGTATGCTCGCTATGGGGAGTGTTAGGATTTTCTGTTTGCGGAGCTACTTTCCCCCTATTTGCTATGGATCCTATCATACAAGGAATAGCACAAATAGTACCTTTACGACATTATTGGATGATATATCAGGCAAGTATTTTCAACGGCTATCCCATCGCAGATGTATGGTATAATGTAATGATACTATTAATATTTGCAGTTTTACCACTCCTTGTTATTTTTAATATTAAACGAGCAATGCTCAATTTCGTATACATACCATGAAAAATGCCTCTAACAACATCATAACTTTATTCTTTCGAGTACTCTTTAAAGAGTTTAAAATTATCTTCACTGACGAAGGTATATTGATGTTT
The DNA here is from genome assembly GCF_000177355.1 of Prevotella amnii CRIS 21A-A. Classification (NCBI taxonomy): domain Bacteria; kingdom Pseudomonadati; phylum Bacteroidota; class Bacteroidia; order Bacteroidales; family Prevotellaceae; genus Prevotella; species Prevotella amnii. Next base: position 76,077 of record NZ_ADFQ01000014.1, on the reverse strand, counting down.
GTTTTTATTGTACCCTTATTTTATCCTTTACTCTATTCTTGGATTTATAACAACGAAGTTGTTAGAGAAGTACCTGTAGCTGTAGTTGATATGGCACATAGTAAATCTTCACGAGATTTTGTTCACGATTTTAACGCCTCACCTTCGGTAGAAGCAACTTATTATTGTAACAATTTAGAAGAAGCAAAAGGGCTTGTAAAAAAACAAATTGTAAAAGGCATTTTATACTTTCCTCATGAATATGATAAAAATTTAATTAATGGAAAACAAGGCATAGTTAGTATTTACTGTGATATGAGCTTAATGCTTACCTATAAATCTATATATCTGGCAGCTTTAAACGTTTCATTAGAACAGAATAAAAAAATACAAAAACCTAAAAGTTTGAGCTTCACAAAACACGAAGAAGATCTAAACACAGAGCCTATAATAGTGAAAGATAAATCCATTTACAATATCACAGAAGGATATGGTAATGCTATTTTACCTGGCGTATTAATATTAATTATCCAACAGATATTGATGCTTAGCATTGGGTTATCGGCAGGAACGATAAACGAACATAAAGATAAATTTTATTTAAAACTAAAAAGTACTATGGGAGGAATATACTTATTAACTTTAACAAAAACTATTGCTTATTTCTCTATATTTACTGTTTTAGTATCGTATATAACAATAGCCATTCCTCACTTCTTTGGCTTTACTATGCTCGCTACACCTGTTTCTCTAATTTGCTTACTAACACCTTACTTATTGTCTGCTATTTTCTTTGCTATGATAATATCTTTCTTTGTACGTTTGCGAGAAAATGTAATGCTTATTATCGTGTTTACCTCTGTACCTTTTCTATTTATGTCAGGAGCAAACTGGCCATTAAATAATATTCCAAGTTTCTGGCAAGGAGTTAGCTGGCTTATTCCTTCCACTTTCGGTATTCGAGGGTATCTCACTTTAGCTTCATTAGGAGGTACTTTGGAAGACATCTTACCTTATTGTAGATATTTATGGATACAAACTTTTTCTTATTTTTTCATAGTTATAATATTTAATCTTATAACTATAAATAAGCCTCATAAAAATAAAAATATATAATAATTATAAAGGAGATATGCTTCTATAGAAGCATATCTCCTTTATAAAATAATGACATAAAACCCTAGAAATCTTCATCAACACTTACGTCTTCAGCACGAAGATCAAGATCTTCTGCACTCTCATCAAACGTAGTGCGGTAACTTTCTTCTGTTAGTTTGTCATCATCAAACCCATCATCTTCATCTTCTCCTACCTTTTGTTTCTCTATAAATTTATCATCTTCTCCCAAATCTAAATTATCATTTTCCTCTTCTAAAGAGTCTTCATCAAAGTCATCATCTAATTTAAACTTTCCTTTACTTAATTTGATGTTCTGCTTTTCTTTAACAAAAATAGCTTCTACCCAAGTGCCTTTAGCTACCTCTAATACCTCATAACCATCTTCTACCTTCTTTTGATACAACCCACCTGGCTTCTTTAACCTATCTACTGGTAAGGTTGTAGTGCTAACATCAAAAGAACTGTTTATAATATCTTGTACACTTTGAGGAAGACTATCCCAGCCTCCACCAAAGTTGCGCTCAAGAACCTCTACAACCTTTTTAGCCGAAATATGTCCAATGTTTTCCCATGTCAAGTCAGTAATACGTAAGATAGGCTTCTTTTTAATAGCCCATGTAAAATAAGTGCTTTCATCTATATAAATATCTGACACCTGATATCCAAGAGCCTTATATTTCTCTAATACTTCGTTTCTCTTAATTTTAACCTCTTCTATAATAAAAGCACTTTTAATAACATCTACATAATGACGCCAATTTTCCTTAACGTCACCATCACGTTCTGCCTGCGCCCAAAGACGAAAGACATCACTTTCTTGTATATCCCAAACTGTACTTTTTGTCAAGTTCTTTAAAGATAGTGCTTCTCCTTGTCTACTCATTTTTATATCTCTTATAAATTTCTATTAACAACCATTTTAAAAGGTGATGCAAAAGTAAATACTAAAAGCTAATCTTCCAAACATTTTCTAAAAAAACAATAGAATATCTTTAATCTATACACCCTATAATATCTGTTAACGCCTTACAACCATGATTATCAAGCCATTCATTAATGCCTTTACAAACTTTAATTGACACCATTGGATCTACGAAATTAGCCGTTCCTATCTGAATAGCTGTTGCCCCTGCCATAAAAAACTCAATAGCATCTTCTGCTGTAGAAATTCCACCTAAACCTATTATAGGAATCTTAACTGCTTTTGCTACATCATATACCATTCTTAAAGCTACAGGCTTAATTGCTGGACCACTAAGACCTCCTGTACGAATACTAAGTTTAGGGCATCTACGTTCAATATCTATAGCCATACCCATTAGAGTATTTATAAGCGACAACCCATCTGCCCCCTCATCTTCACAAGCTAATGCTATAGATGCTATATCGGTAACATTCGGTGATAACTTAACTATTAAAGTCTTATCATAACATGCACGAACAGCCTTTACTACTGCCGCAGCTCCAGAACAAGTTACACCAAATGCCATACCTCCTTCTTTCACATTAGGACAAGATATATTAAGCTCTATTGCTGATATTTGCTTCAATTCATTGATTTTTTTAGATGCCTCTGCATAAGTCTCAGGAGAACTTCCACTAACATTTACTATAAACTGAGTATTAATATCCTTCAATTCAGGATATATATGATCACAAAAATAATCTACCCCTTTATTTTGCAATCCCACACAATTAAGCATTCCATGTTTAGTCTCAACCATTCTGGGATAATCATTTCCCTCACGAGCATATAAAGTAGTTCCTTTTACAAAAATACCTCCCAATTCTTCTAAAGGTACAAGATCTGCATATTCTAAACCATATCCAAAAGTTCCACTTGCTGTAGTCACTGGATTTTTCAATCTTAAGGAAGAAATATTTACGTTTAAATTAGCCATTATATTTTTCTTTTAACATATACCTAAACTTACCAACTCAATCTCCTTACATCAAAAACAGGTCCTTCTTTACACACACATACATTTCCATCTATCGTCTTTTCTACACAACATAAACATGCACCTAATCCACAAGCCATCATATTTTCTAAAGAGACTTCACACGAAACTTTTACATGTTTTGCATAATGTGCTACAGCTACCATCATAGGCTTAGGGCCACAAGTGGCAATATGGTCAAACGACATATTTCTTAAAACAGAATGTTGGGTAACAAACCCACGTTCGCCTGTAGTTCCATCTTCTGTGGTTATAAAAACTTCTCCATACCGTGCAAATTCCTTTATTTGGATAATATCCGTCTTAGTACGATACCCCAAAAGGAATATAGGTTTTCCTCCTCTTTCCTTGATAATTCTACCATAATATAACATTGGAGCAACACCTACTCCTCCTCCTACAAGAAGTATCTTCTTTCCTTTTATATCATTTACACAAAAACCCTTCCCTAAAGGGAAAAGACAATTTAGAATATCTCCTTCTCGCAAAAAAGATAACGCCCTCGTACCTTCGCCCACAATGGCGACAAGCAACCAAAGCTCATTCTTATCATAATCTACAAAATGAATAGAAATAGGACGACGCAGATAAGTAGCTGGAGACTTATCCACCCTTACTTCTAAAAATTGTCCTGGTACAATTTCAGGAATAGGAGTATTACTAAAAAGTTTAAGTAAAAAATATTTATCGTTCAACTGCTCAAACGATGTTACAATAAGATCTATAAGAAGCTTCTTCATTACTGAATTTTATTTATTTAATGCAAATTTACAAAAAAACTTGGTAAAGGTAAACACTAAAAGAAACACTTGGTGCTATTTTACTTATAAATAGCACTTTTATACCATAAATATGTATGAAACATATCTGTAAAAATACTTTTTAAAATATAACTTATATTATTTATCCTCTATTTAAATATTCCTGCACTATATATCAATAATATATAGCGACCTGTTTTACTTATAGCTATACTTATAAAAGACTCTAAGATATTTGCATGAGTATAACCTAAAACAATTGTTATAACATCACCTATAAACGGAATAGAGGATAGTAAACCACCTATCCATGCACCTTTGCCTTCCATAAACTTTTCTGTTTTATGGACATTTTTAGTACTAACATGTAAATATTTCTCTATCCATTCTAACTTGCCTAATCTGCCTATACCATAATTTATCATACTCCCCAAAATATTGCCTATACTACCATAAACAATTAAAGCCACAGGATTAAGTCCTGCAGCATACAAAGCCAATATAACTACTTCACTGCTAAAAGGTAATATTGTAGCAGCTAACAAAGCAGATATAAACATTCCCCAATAACCATATTGAATAAGAATAGGGATTAGAAAATCCATAGATTATATAAAGTTACAAATATACAACTCAGCCATAATATACAAAAAAGCCAATTTGTAAAACGCGTTTTAGTAAGTGCAAAAAAATGCCCAATGAGAGGAGCTGTACTAACAATAAGTAAACTTTGAATATAAATAGCTTGTTGTGGCTGTAACAATAAAAACACAAATGCTCCAAAATTGCAACTTACAAAGGCTTGACAAAACAAACGCGTTCTAATAATATCATTACGACGCTGACGTAAATAATGTATAGTACCTATAACACAACAGATAGAAATAAAAATAAGTGATATAGCTTGATGAAAAGGTATAACAGTAAAATCTAAAGGTCTACCAAATTTTAATAACTTTCCGAAGTGAAAAACAAACCATTCAAGATTATCCGTAATACCTAAATATAATAGTAAAAACCAATAAGGACATAATATTCCAAAAACAGAAGCTACAAAGTTATGCTTACTCATAGATAATAGGCTAAACCTCATTACTATCCATAAAAGAGGTAAAAAGTAAATAACCTGAACCCAGACAACACTTATAATACCTATACAAAGAAAAGCATAAAAAATATAACCCGGAGAAATTGACTTTTGATAAGATTTAAAAGCCAATGTAAAAAATCCCACTTCTCCTAACGTCACAATACCTTGTGGAAGTAAAGAGAAATGGACTGCATCTAATGTAGCTAAAATAAGAAACGAACACGAAACCATACGACTATAAATACGGATAAGCCCATTATTATTATTTAAGCTCATCATAAGGAATGTAGAAAATAACATACACAAAGCTGGTAATAAAACTTCCGCATTATTGTATATTGCTATCACCCACACAAGGGAAAAAACAGGTAACACAAAGGTGGTTGTCCATCTACTTTCTGCTATCCTATTCTGAAATCGTTTTTTCTGCATTTATAGATCAAATCCTATATCTTTTCTAAAATATTTATCTTTAAATTCTATCTTGCTCGCCCCTATAAAACTTCTTTCTAAAGCTTCTTCTTTAGAATTTCCATAAGACGATATTGCAATAACACGTCCACCATTTGTTTCTAACAAATTATTCTTAATCGTAGTACCACTATGAAACACTATAGAATCTTTTACAGCATCAACACCTGTAATATGCTGACCTTTTAAATAAGTTCCTGGATATCCTCCACTTACAAGCATTACACATACTGCTGTACGATTATCAACAATAATCTCTTTAGTATCAAGATCTGTATTAATCACACCTTCAAAAAGATCTACAATATCGCTCTTTAATCGTAACATCACACTTTCTGTTTCAGGATCGCCCATTCTACAGTTATATTCTATAACCATTGGATCGCCATTCACATTTATTAGGCCGAAAAAAATAAACCCCTTATAATCAATATCCTCCTCTCTCAAGCCTTCTACCGTAGGACGAATTATCCTATCTTCCACCTTCTTCATCCACTCTTCTGTTGCAAAAGGTACAGGAGAAATACTACCCATTCCACCAGTATTTAAACCTGTATCACCCTCCCCTACACGCTTATAATCTTTTGCTTCTGGAAGAATTTTATAATGAACGCCATCAGTAAGAACAAAGACCGAACATTCAACACCACTTAAAAACTCTTCTATAATAACTTTAGAAGAAGCTTTACCAAACATACCACAAAGCATATTTCTTAGCTCTTGTTTTGCTTCTTCTATTGTATCAATAATAAGGACACCTTTACCAGCAGCTAAGCCATCAGCTTTAATAACGTAAGGTGGAGTTAATTTTTCAAGAAAAAGTAATCCTTCTTCAATATTTGTATTATCAAAAGTTGCATATGCTGCTGTGGGAATATTATGTCGCAACATAAAAGCCTTAGCAAAATCTTTAGAACCTTCTAAAACCGCACCTTCCTTTGATGGACCTATTACAAATATATTAGCTGTACGAGGATCATTTTTAAAAGAATCATAAATGCCATTAACCAAAGGAATCTCTGGACCTACTACAACAAGTTCCACCTTTTTATCTATAGCAAAATCCTTTAATTTTTCAAACTCATTTACATCTATATCTACATTTTCACCTACTAGTTGAGTACCTGCATTACCTGGAGCGATAAATAACTTTTCACACTTAACACTCTGAGAAATTTTCCATGCTAATGCATGTTCTCTACCACCATTTCCTAATAATAATATTCTCATATTTACTTCAATTATCGACAACTTATTTTTTCATAAATAGATTTTTACTTATTATGTCCAAGCGGTTTTAAATAATCTTCAAAATATTGTGTAATTCGCTCATGCAAATGAACACTTTGATGACCACGCATGTTATGAGGTTCGCCAGGATAAACAAAAAAATCAGGTTGAGTTCCTGCAAGAATACAAGCTTTAAGAAATGAGTAAGCGTGCTGTGGCACTACCACAGGATCATTTAGTCCTATAACAATTTGCAATTTTCCTTTTAAATCTTTAGCCTTTTGTAACAAAGAAGTCTTAGCATAACCTATTGGATTTGCCTTTGGAGTATCCATATAACGCTCCCCATACATTATCTCGTACCATTTCCAATCTATCACAGGTCCACCTGCTACACCTACCTTAAATACATCTGGATAATTCGTCATTAGAGATATTGTCATAAAGCCACCAAACGACCAGCCATGTATACCTATACGATCTTTATCAACATAAGAAAGCGTATATAAATATTTAATACCTTCCATTTGATCTTTCATTTCTTCTTGACCAAGATTGCGAAAAGTTACTTGTTCAAACTCTTTCCCACGATTATCACTACCACGATTATCAAGAATAAAAAGCAAATATCCCTTTTGTGCCATATAAGTTTCCCAACCGCGTGAACCATAATTCCAACGGGCATCTACATTGTGAGCATGTGGCCCACCATATACATAAACTATAACAGGATACTTCTTTGCAGGATTAAAATTAATAGGTTTAACCATACGATAATAAAGATCCGTTTTACCATCAGAAGCCTTTATTTTCCCACAAGAATATTCTGGTACGCTATAACCTTTCCAAGGATTTGGTGATGTAAAATAATGTAATGTATTTATTTTATTTCCCAATGTAATAAGATCATATTGCCTTGGCAAATTAGGCTCACTATATACATCTATAATCGTATTACCTTCTGGACTTAATAAAGGATTATGGTATCCTTTTCCATTATCAAGTAATCTACGTTTTCCTGTTTCTACGTTTACCATCCATGTGTTAATTTGAATAGGATTACATTCGTTAGATGTATAAATTATGCTCTTCTTTTTTAAATTAAATCCTATAATTTTCATAACAACCCACTTTCCTTTAGTCAATTGTTTTAACTCCCTACCATCTTCGCTAAAAAGATATAAATGATTATAACCATCTTTCTGACTATACATAACAAACTGATGATCATTCCAAGGTAAAAAAACTATAGGATGAGTAGGTTCTACATATTTTGAATCTTTTTCATGATAAAGATTGGCTATCTTCTTACCTGTATATGCATTATAAGCTGTTAGGTAACAATCATTCTGATCACGATTAAGCTCAAACATATAAATAATATTTTCATCAGGACTCCATGTTATATTTGTAAAATAACGATCGGTTGGATTACCTGTATGAAGATAAATTGTTTTATCTGTATTTATATCATAAACTCCAACTGTTACCTTATGCGATTTTTCACCAACCATTGGATATTTTATTAAAGAAACCTTTGCTGCTTTTGTTTCTCCATTTGTAGGAACATATCCTATCTCAGGAACATCTACCAAAGGATAATTTGCCACCATACTTTGATCCATACGATAAAATGCTAAACGATTACCCTTAGGACTCCAATACAAACCTCCATTAATACCAAACTCGTCACGATGTACACTCTGACCATAAACTATATTAGAGGAACCATCTTTTGTTAACTTATGTTCCGCTCCAGATGGATCTATAACATATAGCTGATTATCTTGAACATATGCAGTAGAATGGCTTTGTATATTAAACTTTCTCACTTGAGCTTCTTTTTGTAACTCTATTGTATCTATAATCCTATGAGCCTTAAAATCTATCATATAAATACTCTTTCCATTTGATACTTCTACAATAGATTTATCAGCAAAAGGAAATGATACATAATATAAATTTCTTATTTTAGGTTGATCATCTATAGGCAACTCTGCCCATGCATTGATTTCTCCAAGAGTAAAAAGAGGAGATTCCTTTCCGGTCTTCAAATCAATTAATTTACAAACATCAAAACCTTGTCGCACAACTTTATCTCCCCAAAAAGTCAGATAACGCCGCTGGGGAGTCATTTTATAATAGTTTTTACCACCAAAATTTAGATCTTCTAAAGTAAACAATTTCTGTGCTATAGAACTTTTAGGACAAAAAAAGCCAATCATAATAATTATCCCAACAAGATTTGCAAACCTTTTCATATTCATTTTTTAATATTTTTTACCACGAAAGCCTCCACGCTTTTTATTTTTATCAAATCGTTTTCTAACATATATATTCTCATCTTCAGCAAATTTGGCATAATTGTCATCTATACTTCTAACATTATTAGAACTACGTCTACGATTATTCTTTTTTACCTTAGGTTCTAAGCTATGAAATATAAATGAACGAATATCTCCTTCCGCATTCTGTTCGCTTTCAGTAAGACGCTTTTTGAAATTACGTTCTTTCTTAAACCGATGTTGTTGCGCCATTTCACGCTTTTCATCTTCAGTTTTTATAACACCACCTTCTTTGCGGAAAACCTTCATCTTACCATCAAACATTTGATAACGCCTAAACTCACATTCCAGCGAACCATTATATAAAGGAATCTTAATACTAGGCTTCAAACATATTTGACGAAAACATTCCTCTCGATAAGAAAGTATCCAAGCATCATTACCTATAAAATTATGCTTTAAACTCTCGCCTATTGTCTTATATGTTCCAAGTAGATTTGGTGTAGAAATTCGCTCTCCATATGGAGGATTCATTATTATAATACTCTTATTTTCTGGGCTTTTAAAATCCTTAAAATCTTGCTGTTTTATACTAATATGCTTTGATAAACCTGCAGCAGAAATATTATGTTTTGCTATATTTACACATTTCATATCTATATCATAGCCATAGATATGATGTTCAAACTCACGTTCTAAAGAATCGTCATTATAGATTTTATCAAAAAGATCTTGATCAAAATCTGACCATTTTTCAAAAGCGAATTCCTTACGATATACTCCTGGCGATATATTACAAGCTATTAAGGCAGCTTCGATAGGCAAAGTTCCCGACCCACACATCGGGTCAATAAAATCTGATTCTCCTCTCCAACCTGTCATCAAAATTAATCCTGCTGCTAACACTTCGTTTAATGGAGCTTCTACACTTTCTTGTCTATACCCTCGTCGATGAAGAGATTCTCCACTCGAATCTAAAGAAAGAGTAGCATCAAAACCTGCTATATGAATATTTAAACGAATATCTGGATTTGTTACAGATATATTTGGACGAACCCCCGTACGTTCACGAATTTGATCAACAATAGCATCTTTAACTTTATAAGTAACAAAACGTGAATTAGTAAACTCATCAGAATAAACAACAGAATCTACCGAAAAAGTTTTTCCTTTTTCTATATATTTATCCCAATCTATCTTACTAACTTCATTATACATATCATCTGCACTAGTAGCCTTGAAGTGTATAATAGGTTTAAGTATACGAATAGCCGTGTGTAATTGGAAATTGGCCCTATACATTATTTCCTTATCTCCTGTAAAAGTTACAACACGACGACCTATTTGCACATTATTAGCTCCTAACTGTATAAGCTCCTGTGCAAGAACCTGCTCAAGCCCCATAAAAGTCTTGGCTATCAATTCAAATTCCTTCTCCATTATAGAAATCGATGTCTAAAATATCTATTTTATTTTGTTTATACTTTTTAGAATAAGGCTTCATATCAGATGTAACCCAAACATTTGCACCAACAATACTATCATGACCTATTGTAACACGCCCTAGAACAGTTGCATTGGCATATACTATTACTCTATCTTCTAATATGGGATGTCGCAACATACCTTTTATTGGATTACCCTTTTTATCAAGCGGAAAACTTTTTGCACCAAGGGTAACACCCTGATAAAGTTTTACATTATTACCTATTACACATGTTGAACCTATTACTACACCTGTCCCATGATCAATTGTAAAATGTGTACCAATAATTGCAGAAGGATGAATATCAATACCCGTTTCCGAATGTGCCATTTCTGTTATTAAACGTGGTATAAGAGGAACTTTTTCTATTTGTAACTCATGGGCAAAACGATAATTTGTCAAAGCCTTAATCACAGGATAACAAGAAATAATTTCTCCCCAACTCATTGCTGCAGGATCACCATCATAAGATGCCTTAATATCTGTAGAAAGAATTTTGCGCAACATAGGAAGTTTCTCTATTATCCTAACTGATATAATTTCAGATTCTTCTTGCATACAAATACGCATATAAGCATCGTTTTCACATTTACAGTCTTTTATAAAACATAGACCTGCTAATATTTGTCTACTAAGCAACTTATGTAAACGCTCAACATCTACTCCTATTTGATATTGTACTGTATGTAAATGAACTATAGAATTGCCAAAAAAGCCTGGAAGCAAAATAGACCTTATTAACTTAACTATCTCCTCTAAATCTCGTGCAGAAGGCAATGGATCTCCATCTTTATGCTCATGGAAAAGACCTTCTAAAGACTTTTCTGAAGACAACTCATCTATGGTATTTTTGAGTTGTTTGGTAAAATCAATATTATCCATTGCTTAAATAATTGATATACTTAAATATAATTATTTTGCAAAGATAAGCATAAATCTCTAAATTATTAACTAACCTACAACTTTTATTTTCTTTAGGTTTTATATACTACATATAATTAACTACTAAAAATTAGTTATTTCAAATTATTTAAGATTCCTTCGCACCCATCTTTAATTAAGTCAAGCGCTTTGTCAAATTCTTCAATTCCTCCATAATATGGGTCTGGCACTTCTTTATAACCATTAAACTTTACAAAGTATTCTGCTATACACTTTACCTTTGATTTGTAAATATTATTTTTAGCTTGAGATATTATATTGCTATAATTTTTTTCATCCATAACAATAATAATATCAAAATGAGCAAAATCCGTAGCAGCATTAAACTGCCTTGCGCGATGAGTTATCTTATAGCCTTGCTTAGCCCCTCGTTCTCTCATACGCTTATCTGGCAACTCTCCTAAATGCCAATCTCCTATACCTGCAGAATCTATCTCATATTTATCAGATAATCTCTCATCATCTACCATTTTTTGCATAATAGCATGAGCAGCAGGTGAACGACATATATTACCTAAACATATAAATAATATTTTTTTCTTTAACATATTCTTACAATCTAAGCCCATCTATACTTATAAAAATTCAGTTAATTCCCTACCTTAAATATTATAAAAGCTTTACTAAACCACGTATACTATAACAAAACATAATTCACTAACAACATATCATACTATTTAAATTCATTAAATATTTTTGTTAATTAAGCAAATTATTCTTGAACATAACCAATATAAAGAAAGTGCATTGCTAAAGTTGCAATACACTCTCTTTTTATTTATATTTTATAACAAGAACTTATTTCTTGAAAAAATCTTTCACAGCCTCATTAGGAACCATCTGTTCATCAAAAACATAAGCACCTGTTTTTGGGCTTTTAACCATCTTAATCACTTTTGTATATGCGCGACCATCCGAAGAACCTTCATGGAGGGTAGCAACCGCTTTCTTTGCCATTGTCTGCTTATTTTACTATTAACTTAATACTTTTTTACAGAACCTCCTACTTAATTTCCTTATGAAGAGTCATCTTCTTTAAAATAGGATTATACTTTTTAAGCTCTAAACGTTCTGGAGTATTTTTACGATTTTTAGTAGTAACGTAACGACTTGTACCAGCCATTCCGCTCTCTTTCATTTCTGTACATTCCAAGATTACTTGGACTCTATTACCTTTAGCTTTCTTTGCCATTATATTAGTCTCCTATAACCTTAATTTCTTTCCAGTCAACGAAACCCTTAGCTACAGCTTTTTTTAGAGCAGCGTCAAGACCTACCTTATTTATTAAACGAAGACCAGCCGCACTAATCTTCAAAGAAATCCAGCAATCCTCTTCTACATAGTAGAATTTCTTACTGAATAGGTTGACATCAAAACTACGCTTTGTGCGATGCTTTGAGTGAGACACATTATTACCTATTTGTGCCTTCTTACCTGTAATCTGACAAATCTTAGACATTTCTATCTTTAGTTTTGTAATTCGTTAATTGATACCTATTCCAAACAGTGTGCAAAATTACAAAAAAATATTCATATATACAAAGGTATATTTCCTTTTAATTATACTTATTAAGATTTTTTTGTCTTTATTCTTCTCTAATTTCTTTTTCTTGTAAAAATTCTAACATCAAACGCATTGATTTATTTGTAGCTATAGCTAAATTAATATCACGTCCAAAATCTTCTTCCAATTTAAATGTACGAATATCATTTTTACTTCCATATGCTATCCATATAGTACCTACAGGAATAGTCAAAGAACCTCCTCCAGGCCCTGCTATACCTGTTGATGCTATTGCAAAATTAACATCTAAAGCCTCTATCACTCCTAATGCCATTTGTTTTGCAACTTCCTCACAAACAGCAGTTTGCTCATCTATAACATCATGAGAAACATTCAGAAGTAATTCTTTCACCTCATTAGTATATGCTATTATAGAACCTTTAAAGTAATCAGATGCCCCTGGAATAGCTATCATTGCTTCACTAATTCTACCACCTGTACAACTTTCTGCTGCTCCTATTGTCAGACCCGACGAATAGAGCAGATCACCTATTTGGCGAGATATAACTTTACTTTCAAAATCCATATTTTCAAAAATATAAAATTAAAACAAGATTCTATTACTCCTATATAAAACCTACTTGTTTCAAAAATATTTGTTTATATAATAAAAAACTTTTTATTCAAACGTAACCTTGCTAAATGCTGGAATATCTATTGAGGCAAACTTTTTGTCTCTATATTTAAATACACCCACCATTGCTATCATCGCAGCATTATCTGTGGTATAACTAAATTTAGGAATATAAGTTATCCAACCATACTTTTTAGCATGTTCCCCAAAAGCATTACGCAAACCGTTATTAGCTGATACACCACCAGCAACTGCAACATGCTTTATGCCAGTATCTTTAACTGCTCTACGCAATTTTTTCATTAAAATATCTACGATAGTATGCTCCAAACTTGCTGCTATGTCTTCTTTATGATGCTCTATGAAATCAGGATCTTCTTTTATCCACTTACGCATACTATAAAGAAAAGATGTTTTCAAACCCGAAAACGAATAATCATATCCAGTAACATTAGGCTCTGCAAACTTATAAGTTAGCGGGTTTCCTTTACGAGCTAATTTATCTATAATAGGACCACCAGGATAACCAAGCCCCATTACCTTTGAACATTTATCAATAGCCTCTCCTGCAGCGTCATCTATAGTCTGCCCCAATACTTCCATATCATTATAAGCATTTACCTTTACTATCTGCGAATTTCCTCCAGATACTAAAAGGCATATAAAAGGAAATGGAGGCTGATTATTATCTTCCTCATTTTCTTTTATAAAATGCGCCATTACATGACCTTGTAAATGATTAACCTCTATCAAAGGTATTCCTAATGACCTTGCAAATCCTTTAGCAAAACTTACACCTACCAATAAACTTCCCATCAAACCTGGCCCTCGAGTAAAAGCAATGGCAGATAATTGCTCCTTAGTAATACCTGCACGCTTAATTGCTTGATCTACTACTGGCACTATATTCTGTTGGTGCGCTCTTGAGGCAAGCTCTGGAACTACCCCTCCATAATCTTTATGCACTTGTTGTGATGCTGTTACATTACTACAAATAACTTCATTATGTAAAACAGCTGCACTTGTATCATCACAACTACTTTCTATAGCTAATATATAAATATCGTCGTTATCCATTTCAATAAAACTATTTAAAGTTACCATAAGATGAAACTCCTTAATTTACACTTAATATGTAAGGATTTCCAAGCCGTTCTCCGTCATTAAGAAAGTATGCTCCCATTGTGCTGATGGTTTTTCATCACCTGTAATAATTTCCCAACCATAAGGATCATCAGCATCAAGAAACACTTTCCATGTTCCCATATTAATCATAGGCTCTATGGTAAATACCATTCCCGGAACTAATACCATACCAGTACCACGATGACCAAAATGTAACACCTCTGGCTCTGTATGAAATTCTAATCCAACACCATGTCCACATAAATCACGCACAACACCATAGCCATACTTTTCTGCATGCTTTTGAATAGCTGCGCCTATATCACCTACAAAGCCATAAGGCTTAGCTGCTGCAGCACCTATATCAAGACATTCTTTCGTTACACGCACAAGTTGCTCTTTTTCCGGAGTAGTCTTTCCACCTACTATAAACATACGACTAGCATCAGCATAGTAACCATCTACAATTACTGTCATATCTACATTTATAATATCACCCTCCACTAATATATCTTCTTTCTTTGGTATGCCATGACATACCACCTCATTAATACTTGTGCAGACACTTTTAGGGAATCCTTCATAACCAAGAGTTGCTGATATTGCATTATGATCCTTACAATACTGCGCACATATATCGTCTATATCCTGTGTACTTATACCAGGTCTTATAGCTGCCTCACAAGCATCTAAACAACCTGTATTCACTACACCTGCACGACGAATACCTTCTATCTCTTCTGGAGTTCTAATCAAATTACGAGTAGGTACTAACTTTCCTCTTTTTTCTAACTCCATTATTTTTAGATCCATTTCTGTTGGCTTTTGACCTGATAGGCAATGCCATCTCTTCTTTTTTAATTGCATAACATCTTTTTATTTAAGAGCAGA
Source organism: Prevotella amnii CRIS 21A-A (assembly GCF_000177355.1). Classification (NCBI taxonomy): domain Bacteria; kingdom Pseudomonadati; phylum Bacteroidota; class Bacteroidia; order Bacteroidales; family Prevotellaceae; genus Prevotella; species Prevotella amnii. The sequence continues at coordinate 60,598 of NZ_ADFQ01000014.1, read as the reverse complement.
GGGAACTAAATATTGAGAGTCCTTACTTATAACTATTTTCTTACTATCATAATAACATGAACTTCCAACTTATCAACAATTCCTCCTCCTTTTTTGTTAATAGCGCTTACGCACTCTGTCCATTTCTCTTTTATCTTCTTTCGCCTTTAAAACTTGACGTTTATCATATTCTTTCTTACCTTTTGCCAGTGCAATTTTTATTTTTGCACGCCCATTATCATCTATAAATACAAGTGTTGGAATAATAGTGTAGCCAGGTGCCTGCGAATCAGATTCTAAAGCCCTAATTTCTTTTTTGTTCAATAGTAATTTCCTCGGACGTTTAGCTTCATGATTAGCATACGACCCATAAAAATAAGGCGAGATGTTCATACCTTGTACCCACATCTCACCTTTATTTATAACGCAAAAAGCATCCACTAATGAAGCCTTACCCGCCCGAATAGATTTTATCTCCGTACCCGTAAGCACTATTCCAGCAGTATATGTATCTACAAAGAAATATTCAAAAGAAGCTTTCTTATTACGAATCTGCACTGATACCTTACGCTTTTTTGATTGCTTTTCGTTATTCATCTTTTTCTATTTTTGCAAATTCATAAATATGGTCATCTATATAAGCTGCAACACACTCCATCCAATGCTCCTCATTTATAACAAACTCATCATCAAACTCATCAAACTCTGGCATTTGTTCAAACAGAGCCATAAAGTCATTATCACTCATTTCACGCTCTATCTGCTCATGATATTTGTCATAAAACTTTTTAGCATGCTTTATATGAGTATATAAATCCCTTATGCCCCAATTACGCATAGCTACAGCAAACGGATTGCGAAAAATAAAAGCTCCGAAACCATTATAGATCAACTGAACATATCCTCCAACAGAGACTTCTTTATGCAAATAATCCCAAGCTAATAATGTTACTTGATCAGAATTCAACTGCATCATAGCTTCTTTTGTCAGCTCTCCTCCAATGGCTTCCTTTATACTTTTCACAAATACTGCAACAAAGGCATCTACACCTTCATTTACAGCCTTCTTTATATCTGCTTCTTTAACCTTAACTTCTATCATATTCAATGCAAAGATAATTAATAAAATCGAAAAAATATATTAATTATTAGGCATTAAACTCTATTTTAAACTATTAACGTTCCTTTTTGTTTTTTTACTTTAAGTGCAAAATTATAATTTAATAAACCCCTCACATAGCTATATTACCTATTTTTTACATATTTATCATAATCTTTATCTGCTATGATTCGTTTTCTTGCAACATAACTTGGACTTATCAAATCCCTATCTGCTTTATACCATTTTGTTTTCATTCCTACTATATGGAATAGAATCTGACAAACATTATCTGTCATAAAAGGTTTATCCTTTGAAGCTCGTATTTCTTTAACTAATCTAGGATATTTTTTCTTAAATGAATTTGAATACCATATAACAAAAGGCACCTCGTATTGATATTTCAATAAATTAGGAGTAACGCCGCTACCTCCTGCATTTCTTCCTTTTGAATCCCTGTAATCGTATATTTCTTCTCCGTGATCTGAGAAATAAATCATAATCGTATTTTTATTAGCATATTTTTCTGCTATCTTCTTAATAACATAATCATTATAAAAAGTAGCATTATCATATTCTGCAATATCTTGCTTTTTATCTTTTGTCAAATAGCTTTCACTACGCTTTATATCTTTATAAGAAAACTTTGAAAACTTTTTGCCATGTGGGTACCTTTCACTTGCATCAATATGTTGCCCAAACAAATGAAAAATAATAAGATTTTTCTTTCCCATCATGCTTTCTCCTTTTTTAAAGAAATCATTAACCAAGTCTTCATCATATAAAAAACTTTTATCAAATGCGTATGTATATGCATACTTTTGCAACTCTCTATTATACATAAACGAATTAACAGAAAAAGTAAAAAAAGCATTTTTCAAAAAATCTCTTTGGATGTCCCACATCAAGACCTTATAACCTGCCTTCTTAAATAGAATAGGAAAATAGGGCGTTTGATACCATTCTTCGCCATCACTCAAACTATTACAACAAAATGTGTTTTTCTCCACCAGTGTTGTAGAATTAAATGGAGCCACAACATCACTGAAAGCCACAAGATTGCCTTTATGCTCTTCTGTATCCATAAAAGGAGTAGTTTTTAGCTTATAGCCATAAAGAGATGCATGCGACTTTATAAAAGATTCTCCAAGTACATAAATAATATTTATAGAATCGTTTACTTCATCAGTTACCGGCTGACGATAAATATCTTTGGCTAAATTTACTGCTATTTTTATTTCATTTTTAGTTGCTTCTAAAGCATGAATAGAATAAGCAGTCGATGTAAACGAATCCATTGGAAATGGAATGTTTTCTATTACCCAACTTTCTAAATCTGCATAAGTTTGACATTTATACAACGTATAATATAGTTTGGAGCTGAATATTCCTGCTATAAGCAAAAACACAGAAATAATACCAAATATAAATACCAAAAACTTTCTTTTTAACCATTTCTTTTCTCTTATCTTTTTCCATAGTCTTTCAAAAAACACAATTATAGTTATTAATACTATAACAGACACATAAGTTATTATAGCTCCTTTGGAAAAAACAAAAGCACTAAAAAACTCAGAAGACTCTCTTCCATTAGTTTCTACAATAAGCTGAACTATAAGCGGAGATATTGAAGTTCCAAAAACCAACCAAAGGAACATATATACAGCAAAAAAGAATACAGTTATAAAATAGAAGATGGTTTTTAAAAAAATATTTTTTCTCGTTGCGCAAGAAAAAATAACAGATAGCAAAAAAGAAATGCTATAATATTTTAGATTACAACACCCCCCCCCCAATTTAAAATAGAATCTTTCAATGTATTAAGGCACATACAAAAAACAAAGATCACTATAAAGGGAAGCTCTTCAAGAATAAAGTTTCCTACTTTTAAAAAAGAATGTAACAACTTTTCTTTCATTTGTTCTAAATTTTAAAAAGAGCATACCTTGCGCTTTCTTTTATATTAGCAAGATATGCTTTAGTTCGTAAAATATTTGAAATTATACTTCTTTATCGTATTCTAAATGGAAATTAATAACAGTCTCTATACCTTTTTTCCAAAGAGCTATTGGCATATTTTCGTTTGGAGAATGGATAGCATTAGACTCTAATCCAAAGCCCATTAAAATGCTTTTAGTACCAAGAGTTTTTTCAAAAGTAGAGATAATAGGAATACTTCCACCAATACGAACAGGCAAAGGACGTTTTCCAAAAACTTTTTCAAAACCTCTTTCTGCTGCTTTATATGCAGGAATATCAATAGGACAAACATATCCATACCCCCCATGTAACATTTCTACTTTTACATGAACAGTCTTAGGAGCCACTTTATTAAAATAATCTACTACTAATTGCCCTATCTTTTTATAATCTTGCTTTGGCACAAGACGTGAAGAAATTTTCGCATATGCTTTTGAAGGAATTACAGTTTTTGCACCTTCGCCTTGATAACCGCTCCAAAGACCACATACATCAAATGAAGGACGATAGCCTGTACGCTCTATAGTGCTATATCCTTTTTCACCAAAAATATCCTTAACGCCAATAGACCTCTTATATTCATCCTCATCAAAAGGTATAGATGCTACAAGACTACGCTCTTCTTCTGAAGCCTCTTCTACGTCGTCATAAAATCCAGGGAAACGTATTTTCCCATCAGGATCAGTAACATCGCCTATTAGCTTACAAAGAACATTTGCAGGATTAGCCACAGCCCCTCCAAAGGTTCCTGAATGAAGGTCATGGTCAGGACCTGTTACTTCTATTTGCCAATAAGACAAACCACGCAAACCAGTCGTTATAGAAGGAACGTCAGCACCTATTAAGGTTGTATCTGAAACAAGAATAATGTCACATTTCAACAACTCTTTATGCTCTTCTATAAAAGGTCCAAGACTGGCAGAACCTATTTCCTCTTCCCCTTCAAAGATAAATTTCATGTTATGTTTCAACAAATCATGCTTGTTGAGATATTCAAAAGCCTTAGCCTGGATAAAAGACTGCCCTTTATCATCATCTGCACCACGCGCCCAAATATGACCATCTTTAATAACTGGCTCAAAAGGCTCTGTTCTCCAAAGCTCAAAAGGCTCTGCTGGCATTACATCATAATGACCATAAACTAATATCGTTTTAGCTTCAGGATCTACTATCCTCTCTGCGTAAACCATCGGATTACCTTTTGAAGGCATAACCTCCGCCTTATCTACACCTGCTTCTAAAAGCAGCTCTTTCCAACGGTTAGCACATTTTACCATATCCTCTTTATGAGCAGGCTGCGCACTTACACTTGGAATACGAATAAGACTGAATAGCTCTTCAAGCATTCTTGCCTCATTCTCTTCTATATATCTTTTTACCATATAGCTATTACTTTAGATTGCTTCTTTTTAAGGATAAAACACTAACTTATAATATATCTATTTGCAAATATACTACTTTTCACCTTAATATCAATATAAAGTTGCTATAACTTTTACATCTTACTTACAATACTTCGCAACATTTTCTGCCACATCTACTGCTTGCTTTATTCTATCCCCCATGCCTATTCCGTCTTTTAGGTTTCCTGCTATATGTAAACCTTTGTATTTATACTGAAGAGCATCAATGGTAGACAAGCGAGCATCCGTAGATAGCGTATACTGAGGAATGGCATGCTTATGACGATAAATACGAATTACATCAGCAGAAGTACCCTTAGGATAACCTAACATTACGTGAAGCGATTTGTTTACCAACTCTTCCAGCTGAGCATCAGTCTTATCAAGATATTCCGGATGTATAGCACCACCTATAAAAAAAGCGTATGTAGCTCCACCTTTTGGCGAACGATTACTAAAACATGCTGAAGGCATAAGAATACCCAATACATCTTTTTTCTCACAAGAAGGGACTAAACCTCCAAAGGCGTTCCACTTAACATTGCCAGTATTCTTTATTCCTACCCCTATTTCTATAATAGGAGCATAATAAAGATTATCAAGTGTGTCTAATTGGGCTTTTGGCACAAACTTTAATAATGACGGCAAAGCATATGACGGACAAGCCGTTATAAGATTATTTGTTATTATTTGCTCTTCATTGCATGATATTATATATTTTCCATTATTAAAGTTTATTGTAATATTATCACAACCTAGTGTGATATTATCTGAGCCTATACTCTTGCCAAGAGAACTTATTAATGTATGAAAACCTCCTTTAGTAGAAAAAATCTCATTGGTAGCCCGCTTCTCACGCGCTGTTTTACCTTTTCTTGCAAGATGTATACTACCTTTAATAAAACTTCCATATTGTTGCTCAAGATTATAAAGCTTTGGTAATGCTAATCTGGTAGGAAGAGAATAAGGGTTTCCTGCATATACGCCTGAAATAAAAGGATCTACAGCATAGTCTACAAACGACTTCCCAAGTCTTCGTTCTGCCATACTTCCTATACTCTCATTAGGGTCAGTCCCTTTACTTCGCCACGGCTCTCCTAAAATCCTAAACTTATCTCTCATACTAAAAAGTGGCGTCTTGACAGCACTTAACAATCCTGATGGGAGCGCATGAAAATTATTATCCTTCCATATCAATCTACACTTAGAGGTCGCAAAAGAAGATTCGAAAGAACCATTATCTCCTAAATCATCAAACAGCTCTGCCACTTCAGGATACTTTACTGTACCCGAACTTGGACCTTTTTCAAAAGTAAAACCATCAACCACCTCCGTTTGCATTAAGCCACCTATATAATTTTCTTTTTCTAACACTTCTACATCAACACCTAAACCCTTTAGATGCATAGCACAAGTTAGCCCTGTAAGTCCTGCTCCTATAACAACAGCTTCACGCTCTCTTTTATTATTCTCCATTATATTATATGGTATTTTGTTTTGTTTTTAAAAAATCTAAGTATATATAGTACACTTAGAACAGAAATAAATATTTCGACAGCAAACAGACCACTATAATTTAAGTGATGTGCCACAAAACCTGCCACTGCTGCTATGATAATACCAGAGAGATGTGTAATAACAATCTGAATAGTAAAGTCTGTACCTTCACGCCCCTGTCGCACACATTGCATTGCAGATGTATATACAACTACCGTTGCCAGACCATAACATATCTGAACATACATGATACCTATTATAAGAGCTATATGATTAAAGGGAAGCAAGTTGATAATAAAAAAATAAACAGGTGCTAAGCAAATAGCAAGTGATACTATAAAACGAGTATATAAAACGCCTATATACCTAATTATAAAACCTGCAACAAAAGCCATAACAAACGAACAAAACGTACCCAAGACACCTATATAAAATCCTATTTGCTTAATATCATAACCACAATCTACCATATATGGTCTTAACATGGATATAATACCTATAAGCCCCATATAATAAAGCAACAAAAAACCTACTTGCCGCCAATTATTCATAGAAGAAAAGAAGTAAAGAATGTCTCCAAACGTAGCTTTCTGAGAAGGCTTAGGGGTTTTAGCTTTCATTCCTTTATTTAATAATAAAGGTATAAGCATTATAATAACAAAGAAGGCTAAACATAATACAACAGTTAGCCAACCATAATTTTTTAAGACTATAAGTAATACTCCCGATCCTAACAAAGCTCCTCCGAAACTACCCATAGACTGCATACTATTTAACATACTACGCTCTCTTTTTACAGATGTTATAATAGCTAAAGCATCGGTAGCTATGTCTTGAGTAGCAGAAGCTAATAATGATATAAAAACAAGTATAAGAATCAGTAATAGGTTACTTTGCACATTAACCAAACTTGTTATAACAAGTGCTAAAGCATAAACGCTCTCCGTTATTATGATGGTACGCTTATAATGTGCTATTGTTATGCAATTCCTGTCTATAAGTGGCGACCAAAATAGCTTTAAAAGCCATGGCAATCGAACGAGATTAAGTAATCCAATAGTAGTAAGACTATAATGACCTTCACGCATTATTACTTGTAATGCAGTCATCAGAAAAGACGAAGGCACCATTTGCGCTATATACAAGCAAAAAAAAGTAATTAATGAAAAAGATTTATTAGTCTTATTCATACTGGTTTACTCAATCATTGTTCTTTATATAAAATCAAAAATCAACACTTAATGAAGTTCCAAAAGTAAGGGGTTTGCCTTGCTGTACATAGTTTACACCATACTTAAAGCCATAAGCTATATAATCTGTATTAGTAAGATTCTTACCCCAAAGAGTCCATGTAAAAATACCTTTAGTAAAACTAATCTTAGTATTAAGCGTAGCATAGAAATTCTGATAAACAGCGTTATCATCTGTCCAATATATACGTCCTAAACCTATTACACCTGCATTTAATCTTATCATATCAAACCAGCCTGCATTTTTTATAGTATAGCTGCTATTTATAGATAAGGTATGGTTAGGAACCATTGGTAGATAGTTATGAGAATAATCTGCCTCATCATTCATCTTATAATCTAAATACGTTGCATGCGTAAAACCATAGTTTATTGTAAAGTCTAAATCCTTAACAGGATGATAACCTAACCCTATTTCAAATCCCTTGCTATTAGTATGCCCTGCATTAAGCACTTTATTGCCAATACCTGGTATTTGATAAGTAGTTTGCATATCTCTCCAATCGATATAGAAAAGCGATGCTTCTGCTGTTAACTTACCTTGTAGAAAGTTTAATCTGGCACCTGTCTCGTAGTCCCAGCTATACTCTGGACCATACGAGCGGTCAGCTTCTGTCTTTAAACTCACATTATACCCACCGGGCTTATAACCACGGGTAATACTTCCATAATATAAATTATGCCCTTTAGTAGTATATTGAATAGCAACCTTTGGAGTAAACTGTGTAAAACTTGCCTTATCAGTATAATTTAATACATTCATACTTTTATCCGTAGCTAAATAGAGCAAGTCTTTGTTATAATCAATCTTTGAATGTTCATAGTCAAAACGCAAACCAACAGTAGCCGACAGTCCACGCCAAATATTATACGAGCTTTGGTGATATATAGCAAAGGTTGTAATAGGGGTCTTATAAGAAGTAGGAGTAGCTACTTTCTTATTAAAGACATTTACTTGTACAAACTGATCAGTATAATCTAACATTCCAAACATACCCACTATCCACTGGTAACGACGCTGATCGTTCGATTTCAGCGTAAACTCCTGTGATACCATATTTTGGCGAAAGTTATTTACAACAAAGAGGAGATCTTTCGGTGTGAAATCTTGATCAATACCTAAATGCGTCTTAATAAACTGATATGATGTCTGACTATTAAAACTTATTTTATTATCGCTATACCGTGCATTAAAACCTGTAGATGATATCAAACGTCTAAAGCTGCTATAACGATTATAACTAACCGGTTCTACCTTATTTGCTTTAACATCATACAAAGAATATGGATACCCACCTTGATCGCTATAGCTAAGAGTGGAATTAAGATGAAGCAACCATCTGTTAGCAGGACGCCAATAAAGCCCTATCTTACCTTCCACCTCGTTAATATCATCTGCATTTTTACCTAAACACTCATTTTTAAACATACCGTCATTATGATGATAAGATATAGCTGAAGATACTCCAAAGCTGTTAGAAAAACGCTGATAAGTAGACCCCTGAGCCACAACATCATTATACTTACCATACCCTAAAGAAAAACGTGTGTGCTGGTAATCTATAGGATTATGTGTATAAACATTAATAATACCCCCTATAGCATTACGCCCATAAAGAGTGCCTTGAGGGCCACGATATACCTCTACACCGGCAACATCACTCATATCAATATCAAATGCAGATGCTTCAAAGTGAGGAATACCGTCTACATAAAAACCTACTGCTGAGCCTTTAGCCTTCACACCTATACCTCTAACGTATATAGGAGTATTAGCACGAGAGCCATAATCTGGCATAAAAAAATTAGGAACAACTCCTGAAAGCTCTTTTAAGCTTGTAATACCTTGCCCATTAATCTGATCAGAATTAATGCTTGATACTGATATAGGAGTAAGGTTACGCTTGTTTCGCTTGAAATCTGCCACTAAGACTTCCTTCATTTTGTAAGTATTAGTAATTGTGTCTTTTTCCACTCCTTGGTAATTACCAAGCATCAAAGATAATAGTAACAGAGAATTAAACATAATGCTTTTATTTTTGTTTTTTGCGCTGCAAAGTTACTCCTAACTGAAAGTTTATACAATCGTTATTTATAAGGATATTTACCTAAATTATAATATAAATTCATTTTATAACATAACAACACTATGCCAAACTTAACACTATCATTGAAATTTGAATAATAAAGACCTAACTACTAAAAAAGCTGAATGCTTTACCTTATAAGCAGCATAACAACACATATTCTTATGATAACAACTATAATAGATATGATATAAAAAGGTAAAACATTATACTTTACATAATAATAAATGATTTTTAAGAAAGAAAAATAGATTATTTTTATAGTAAAAATAACCTAAAAATGAAAGAAAAATAACCTATTTTTATTCACAAAACTATCCCTTTGTTCTAACAAATGTGCCCTTTTCCCACAATAACATATATGCTCTTATCTTTTTAAACATCATATCTTTGCAATAAGTTATTTTCTTTTCCTTATCAATATATATATAATGACAGGAGCACCAACTATAGGCGTTACAACATTTAAGGGTAACATACCTCCCTCTCTTGGAAGAGAACATAGCAAATTACATAATAAGGCAATAAAAGAACCACTCAACAGTGTTACAGGAAATAGCTTTGATTGATGTTCCGACTTTAATATCAATTTTGCGATATGTGGAACAGCCAAACCTAAGAATAAAATAGGACCACAAAAAGATGTTGTGATAGATGTTAGCAGACCTGTCAATATAAGCAGAAGAGTTCGCATTTTAGTAGTATTTACGCCTAAACTCTCAGCATATAAAGTTCCTAACGATAATATATTCAATGGTTTTATAAAAAGCAAAGATATAAAAACACCTAATAAGCAAAGTACCGAAAAAGGTAATAACATCTCAAAAGAGACTCCACCAAAATCGCCTAACCCCCATATCATATAGTTTTTTACTTCGTTTGATGAAGAAAAAAAGTTGAACAGAGAAACTATAGAAGAAGACATATACCCTACCATAATACCTACTATTAACAACATCGTATTACTATGTACAAGATGGGACAACGCAGATATAAGGATAGTAACAAACATAGCTCCTAAAAACGCTGCTAACAAAATAGCTAAAAATCCTGTAAAGGAAAAGCTATAAAAAGAAAAAGTACCTCCTAAAAACAACATCACTAAAGCAACACCCAAAGCTGCACCACCATTAATACCAAAAACATCAGGACCAGCCAAAGGATTACTAAAAACTGTTTGCAATATCAATCCATTAATAGCTAAAACACCTCCACATAACAAGGCTGTTACTGCCTGTGGTAACCTGCTTTCTAACACTATAAAACGCCAGCTATCATCTTCCGCCTTACCCTCCCTTAATATATCTACAACCGCAGAAAAAGGTATATCAACAGCTCCCACGCAAAGATTAAGGCAAAACATTATCATTATACCTATTAATAAAAATGTAATAACTACTATATAACGCTTACTCATTACATACTTTTGTTAACAGAAACACGTCTATAGTATCGCAAAGGAGCTATCTTAAGATCTGGGTGAAAGAGCTGAATGAAGTCTTGCAAAAGCCAGTCAGGTCGCCAGCTAACCTCCTCAAAATAAGGAGTTTTATCTACTTTACAGCCATACACCTCCGCAGCCTTATAAGGATAAAAATATTTATAATAAGGACACTCCTCTAATAACGTGTTAAGAGAAAGATTGCCAACATAAGATAAAACCCAAAAATCAGACTTGCTAAATTTAGAAAAGACAGTTTCTATGGGTAAAGCCAAACTACCGCTATGCTTATCATTACTATAAGCATACTTACCTATAGCATCTTTATAAAGCCTTCCTATACTACTCTCTCCGCCAGGGATATACCACACAGCTCCCACCTTACGGTCTGGTAATATGCTACGAGACACTTTACTCTTTTTTGCCAAACTATGTAATCGCCAATAATTATTCTTTACAATATTAAATAAAGAGTCAGCCTCTTTTTCCTTATCAAAGAGCATACCATAAAACTTCATCCACTCTGCTCTACCTAACGCTGAACTCTCCATATATTCAGCACATTCTATCAAAGGCAAACCTGTCTTTCCCAACATTCCATAGCTACCGCTATTTTCAAAAGGTGATACAAAAATTGCTTGTGGCTTAAGCATTATAATTTTTTCAATATTAGGCTTCATAGATTCCCCACAATTAACAATCTTACCTATAGCACCCTCTTTCATGTTTGCACGCTTTTGAACATCGGGTATCAACATATATTTAAGATCTGTTACCCCTACTATAGCGTTTTGGCATTTAAGCATTTCTAACAAATTAGCATGCACTGTTGTAAATACCACACTACGCTTTAAAGGAACCAAAAGGAAGTCTGCCTTGCCACTTAAATCTTTCTTAATATAATGATCAGATAAAAAGTAAGTATGTAATATAGACTTTTCTTTCCAAGGATTAAGAATTTCTACCTTTGTATAGTCAGAATACTTTACTATTACTATGTTTTTAGCATACTCTAACCTTAAAGTATCACCACTATTAACATCTGCTTTATCTACACTTTTCCTAATATTACAACTTGTAAAAACTAATAAAACAGAAAAAAAGAAAAGACTATATTTATACATATATCTAAAAAAAAACGCTAAGAATTTTTATAAAAACCCTTTATAATAAGTTTTATAAGCTATCATAAACCGAGGCTGCCTAAATAATCCGCAACACTTTCTGCACATCTTTCACCATCTATACCTGCGCTAACAATACCACCTGCATAACCTGCACCTTCTCCACAGGGAAAAAGTCCTCTTAAACGTATATGCATAAGCGACTCACGATTACGCAAAATACGCACCGGAGCACTCGTTCTTGTTTCTGAAGCTATTAGCACCGCTTCATTGGTAAGAAAGCCAGATGCATTTTTTCCAAAAAGACGAAATGCCGTCTGCAAGCGTTCTGATATAAACTTTGGTATCCAAAAATGAAGTGGACTTGAAAGTAAACCTGGCGCATAACTCGACTTTGGCAAGTCATACGATAAACGATTATTTACAAAGTCTGCCATACGCTGTGCTGGAGCTACCTGAGATCGTCCGCCTTGCTGCCATGTGTTGCGCTCCAACTCTTCCTGATAAGAAAGCAACCTTAAAACATCATCACCATCTATATCCTCAGGATTAATCTGTACTACCATTCCTGCATTAGACCATCGTGTACCACGATTAGCAGGACTCATACCATTAGTTACTACTTGTTCTGCACCAGTAGCCGAAGGTATTACAAAGCCGCCAGGACACATACAAAAAGAATATACCCCTCTGCCTTTTACTTGAGTTACAAAAGAATATTCAGCTGCAGGTAAATACTTTCCACGCCCTTCCTTGTTATGATATTGTATCTCATCTATTAAATGAGAAGGATGCTCCAAACGAACACCTATTGCTAAGCCCTTAGCTTCTATATCTCCTTTAACCTGTGCCATATAACGATAAACATCACGTGCAGAATGGCCTGTTGCTAATATTACAGGTCCGAAAAATTCTAACTCCCCACAAGTATCACTCTCTCTTTTCTGCTCAACAGCCTTTACACCCTTTATAACATCTCCCTCTGTAATAAAGCTTATCATTTTTGTTTGGAAACGTACTTCACCACCACATCTAAGAATAGTATTACGCATGTTTTCTATTACATGAGGTAATTTATCTGTACCTATATGAGGATGAGCATCTGAAAGAATAGAAGTGTTTGCTCCATGCTGACAAAAGACATTTAATATTTTTTCTACTGAACCACGCTTCTTACTACGAGTATAAAGCTTTCCATCTGAATAAGCTCCAGCTCCACCCTCACCATAACAATAATTTGACTCGCCATTTACCTCCTGACTCCTTGATATCTGCGCTAAATCTATCTTGCGCTCACGCACATTCTTCCCACGTTCTAACACTATAGGACATAAACCTAACTCTATTAAACGCAGAGAAGCAAAAAGACCGGCAGGGCCTTCTCCTACCACAATAACCTTAGGAGCTTTACTAACATCTTTATAATCTATATGCAAATAAGCCTCATCGTCTGGCTTTTCATGTACATATACACGAATATTAAGATTAACATATATATTTCTGTGACGAGCATCTATAGACCTCTTTAATATACGTACTGCACTAATATCCTCTAAAACAAACCCCTCTTCTTTAGCAAGATAAGATTTTAAATTAGCTTCATTATAACCTATCTCTGGTAAAACCCTTATCTGGTATTCTTTAATCATTATATACTTCTCTTTAGCTATGTAATACTACAAAATTACATAAATATCTCTTTTCTCTATTGTATATTGCACTTTTTCTTATTATTTTTGCCCTTACTTTTAGGAAAACCTCTACACGCTCCAAAAGAGAATATACTTTAATACATAAAAAATGTCTGTAAATAATCTAAGCAAGACAAATGGCAAAACTGCTGTGATAAATGTTTATAGAAAATATATCACCAATTTTATAGCTTTATGGTTATTTCATAATATTAAAATAATAACAAAGATAAAAACAATTTACTAAACAATGAGGATAGATATCATAACAGTACTGCCAGAAATGATAGAGGGCTTTGTACATGAAAGCATTCTTTCAAGAGCTGAAAAAAAGGGTTTAGCTAAAATTACATTACACAACCTACGCGATTATAGCAATGACAAATGGAAGCGTATAGACGATTACCCTTTTGGAGGACAAGCAGGAATGGTTATGCAAATAGACCCTATATATCGTTGCATAACAAGTTTAAAAGAAAAACATAAGTATGACGACATTATTTTCACATCTCCAGACGGGGAACAATTTAATCAGAAAATGGCTAACGACCTCTCTTTAAAAGAAAATATCATAATTTTAGCTGGACATTATAAGGGAGTAGATCAACGCGTGAGGGATCATCTCATTACACGCGAAATATCTGTTGGCGATTATGTCCTTACTGGTGGAGAATTGCCTGCTGCCATTATTACCGATGCTATTGTACGACTCCTTCCCGGTGCTATTAGCGATGAACAAAGTGCACTTTCCGATTGCTTTCAAGATAACATGTTATCAGCACCTATATATACACGACCTCGTAGTTATAATGGCTGGGATGTACCTGATATACTTCTCAGTGGTAATGAAGCTAAAATAAAACAATGGGAGTTTGAACAAGCTATGGAGCGAACTAAAAGACTAAGACCCGATCTTTTAGATGAATAACTTTTCATAAATTTATAATTATAATAGATAAAGAAAAAGCGACATTTACTTCTTATAAAATGTAAATGCCGCTTATATATTTTTATTCCTTCTTCCTTACATAACACCTATCCATCGTAGAATATCATTAAGATTAGCCCATACCATAAGTAGAATAAGGATACCAAAGCCTACATATTCAGCATAAATAAGAAATTTTTCTGACGGTTTACGATGCGTTATCATCTCATATAAAAGAAACATTACATGTCCACCATCTAAAGCTGGAATAGGTAATATATTCATAAATGCAAGAACGATACTAAAGAATGCTGTTAGATTCCAAAATAAATACCAATCAAAGACTGAAGGGAAAAGGCTACCTATCGAGCCAAATCCTCCCAAGCTCTTTGCGCCATCAGCAGAAGCTAAATACTTAAAGTTACACACATACCCCTTTAACACACTCAATCCATGCTTAACACCAGCAGGAATACTTTCCCAAAAATCATATTCCTGATGTGTTGGCTTATAGTATGAAGCAATGCTTGACTGATAAACACCCATTTTCAAATCGGGCGTTAGTAACATTTTTATAGTATCTAACTTTGCAACACCTTTGTGTTGTACTATCAATTCTACTCTACGAGCAATTAAAGAATCTTTATGTGTATTCTTTACTGTCATTATATCATTCAAAACAGAAGTTTGATAGTTTATATCCGACCAAGTGTATACAGGTTTTCCATTAAAAGATTTGATATGATCGCCTGCTTTTATACCTATCTTTGCTGCAGGAGTACCTGCCATTACACTG
This sequence comes from Prevotella amnii CRIS 21A-A, assembly GCF_000177355.1. Classification (NCBI taxonomy): domain Bacteria; kingdom Pseudomonadati; phylum Bacteroidota; class Bacteroidia; order Bacteroidales; family Prevotellaceae; genus Prevotella; species Prevotella amnii. The sequence continues at coordinate 45,323 of NZ_ADFQ01000014.1, read as the reverse complement.
TCTATACGAGCAGGAATATAAGGCTCAGCAAAGAGCGGACGCTCCTTTACCATTGATAACATATCAAGATTCCCTGGTAGATATATGCTTAGTTTTTTACCTTTACGGATAATATCCACACGCTTAGCTTGTGCTATTTGACGAAAGAAATCACCATTCATATTAGCATATTCGCGAAAAGCTCCTTCATCAGTACCTATCAGCACATCTTTATCTTTAAAGCCCAACGCCTTTGCCTGCTCATTAAAGCGCATACCCATAGAAAGATCAGAAACCTTATAATAAGTATCACCCCATGTAAACATTATCATTGTATAAATGAAAAGTGCCAAAAAGAAATTAACAAGCACTCCACCCAACATGATTAGCAGCCGTTGCCAAGCTGGTTTAGTGCGAAACTCCCAGTGCTCTGGCTTCTTTGCTAACTGTGCAGTATCCATGCTTTCATCTACCATTCCTGATATTTTACAATATCCACCAAATGGTAACCAGCCTATACCATATTCTGTATCACTGTTTTTAGGTTTAAATTTAAACAGTTTACCACTCCATTTACCAATAGAAACATCGAAAAACATATAAAACTTCTCTACTCTAACTCCAAAAAGTTTAGAAAAGAACATATGTCCTCCTTCATGAAGTAACACTAAAAGCGAGAGAGCCATTAGTAGTTGGAGTGCTTTTATCAAAAATACTTCCATTAAATATTTGCTTGTTTATTTATTATTACTATATTTATTAATTAATGTTGCATTAAGTCTTGTGCCACTTTACGTGCTTCTTCATCTGTTTTTACATAAACATTATAATCAGGGTTAGCATCAAAAGACACTCTTAACATTGTTCTCTCAATGATATCAGCCATATCTAAGAACGAGCAAACTCCTTTCCTAAACCCTTCATTTACTATTTCATTTGCAGCATTTAGTATACATGGCATATTCCCTCCTTTATTGATAGCATAATAAGCCATTGCTAAACATTTAAACTTTTCAACATCTGGTGGGAAAAATTCAAGTGGCTTTTCAAACAGATTTAATCGCTCACTATTAAGCCGTATGCGCTCTGGAAAAGAAAAAGCATACTGTATAGGAAGACGCATATCAGGCATTCCAAGCTGCGCTTTAACGCTACCGTCAATAAATTGGACAGCACTATGTACTATACTTTGCGGATGTACTAATACTTGTATCTTATCTGCAGGTATTCCAAAAAGCCATTTTGCTTCTATCACCTCAAAACCTTTATTCATTAAAGAAGCTGAATCAATAGTAATTTTAGAACCCATCTCCCATGTAGGATGCTTAAGAGCGTCATCTGCAGTTACATATTTTAGTTGTTCATTGCTAAATAATCGGAAAGGACCACCTGAACAAGTAAGTAGAATTTTCTCTATTTCATTATCCCCTTCACCTACTAAACTTTGAAAAATAGCACTGTGTTCACTGTCTACAGGTATTATAGGCACATGATACTGTTGTGCTAACTTTACTATCAATTCTCCTGCTACTACAAGTGTTTCTTTATTAGCTAAACATATTTTCTTTCTTGCTTTTATGGCATGAATAGTAGGTTCTAAACCGGAATACCCTACCATAGCAGTGAGAACTATATTAATTTCGCCCGATTCTACTATCTCTTTTAAAGCCTTTTTGCCAGCATACACCTTTATATTAGGCATATCCCGTAAAGAGTCAACTAATGCTTCGTAATGCTTTTCATTTGCTATTACTACGGCTGCAGGCTGAAATTCTCGAGCTTGCTTAGCAAGATCTTCCCATCTATTATTAGCTGTTAGAGCATATACCTCATAACGATCAGAATGTTGTCTTATTACATCTAAAGCTTGAGTACCTATACTTCCAGTAGAACCTAATATGCAGATTTGCTGTTTCATATATATTTTTATATCCTAAATAACAATTTTATTTTATCTAAAACTTGATAATAATATTTATCCTAAAGATCTAATAATCCTTCAGGAATAACCATTTTAATTATCTTTTTTGAAGTATCAATACTTTCAAAGAGATTAGTATTAACAGGAACAAGCAGCTCTTGACCTCCTAAAGTTGTTACCTCAAAGAGAGTATTTACTGTACTGTCATCTATACCTGTTATTTTCCCTATCGTCTTTCCCGTCTTATTATCTATTAAAGTGTAATTTACAATCTGTGATAATGATAGACTTTCAGATTTCTCTTCGGCAATTTTCCTTGGGAACAGTACAACGCTGCCCGTAAGACGACGTGCTTCTTCTTCTGTGTTAATATCCTCAAATTTTATAAGAGCCATCTGCTCTGAGCGGAAACGGTATTCTTCTATAAAGAAAGGCACCAATATACCATCTAATTCTATTAACAAATAATCAGCATCAGTAGTATCAAACACATCATCACTGAATATGAATTGCATTTCTCCATGCACTCCATGTGGCTTACCTAAATAACCTATTTTATAGACGTCCTCGTGTCTTATCATATATATTATGCTTAATCTTACTTATTTGCCACACGTGTTATTTTAGCTCCTAATGCGTTAAGACGCTCTTCTATATCTTCATAGCCACGATCTATTTGTGCTATATTATCAATACGACTTATCCCTGGAGCTGAAAGGGCTGCAATTAAAAGAGCTATACCTGCTCTAATATCAGGGCTAGACATTCGTCCTGCTCGCAACGTACGTTGATGATCATGCCCTATTACTACAGCACGATGAGGATCGCATAATATTATTTGTGCCCCCATATCTATGAGTTTATCAATAAAAAACAGTCTGCTTTCAAACATTTTTTGATGAAAAAGCACACTTCCTTGAGCCTGCGTAGCTACAACTAATAAAACAGAAATAAGATCAGGACTTAATCCAGGCCATGGAGCGTCACTAATAGTCATAATAGAGCCGTCTATGAAAGAGTCTATAACATAGTGATCGTGGCGAGGAATAAAAAGATCATCACCATCTACCATTACTTGCACACCCAATCTTCTGAATATATCGAGCATAATACCAAGATTTGCTACCGAAGTATCTTTTATCCTAATACCTTCTCCCACCATGACAGCCATACTAATAAACGAACCTACTTCTATCATATCAGGTAGTATTTTGTGGCTTGTTCCATGTAGTTCTTTCACGCCTTCTATAGTAAGCAGATTACTTGCAATACCTGAAATCTTAGCTCCCATACTGTTAAGCATTTTACAAAGCTGCTGAATATAAGGTTCGCATGCGGCATTATAAATAGTAGTAGTGCCTTCTGCAAGAACAGCTGCCATAATAATATTAGCAGTACCTGTTATTGAAGCCTCATCAAGAAGCATATAAGTACCATGAAGCCGCTCTGCTTTTATTTCATAAACATCTCTCCCTTCTAAATGAACAAAATGTGCTCCAAGATTTTTAAACCCAATAAAATGAGTATCTAAGCGCCTTCTACCTATCTTATCTCCGCCAGGTTTTGCTATTGTAGCAAGCCCAAAACGTCCCAACAAAGGGCCATACATAAGCACACTACCACGAAGAGAAGCACATTTTTGTACAAATTCTATGCTTTCTAAATAATCTAACTTGATATCATCAGCTTGAAAAGAGAACCTTCCAGAAGATAGCTTTTTAGTCTTAACTCCTATTTCTTGTAAAAGCTTTATAAGGTTATTTACATCTAATATATCTGGAACATTATCTATAATAACCTCTTCTTTAGTGAGGAGGATTGCACTAATTACTTCTAAAGCCTCATTTTTTGCGCCTTGAGGTGTAATGGTTCCACTTAACCGATGACCTCCTTCTATAAGAAAAGACTCCATAAATTACGACTTTTTCTTTCTTTTATTTTGTACAAAATCCTTCTCGTTAATCTTATCGAAACGAAAAGTATTAAGATCTATCTGTATAACACCATCTGTTAAACGAGCTAAATCTGACGCCACACGAGCATTATCACTAGAGCCATGTGCCCATTGTATAAGATCTCGTTTCATCTGATTAGCTACTGAACGCACTAACATATCACGTTCTTGACCTGGAGACATCTTCCTTAGCTTTTCACATAATTCATAGACAATACTTCCATAATGCTTAATAGGATTAACCTGATGTGGATAAGATAAAGGCTCTGGCTTTTTCGCAATAGATAATGCTTGAGATACATCATAAGGATAGTCTATATCCAACTTGAAGCCTGACATAAGTGCTAAATGATCCCAAAGCTTTTGCATATACCCTTCATTACTACGATTTTGGGTATTCATTCTGTCCATAATAGCTATAATACTTTCTGCACAAGCCTGACGTTCAGCCTTAGTAGGTAGTGTTATTGCATAATCTATCATGCTTTGAACCTCTCTACCATACTGAGGTAATATTAATTTTTCTCTTTGAGTGTTATAGTCTAATCCTTCTATATTCATTAGGTGGAAATATTTATTTTAAGAAAAACATCCGTTAAGTAAATCTATTTATAATAAAGGTTTTGCCGATTTAGCTACGAAATCTTTTAAATAAGTGGGAACAAAATAAGCAACATCTTCAAACATATTATTCAAAAAGCGTTTCTCTGCAAGTGGAAACATATATTTTGCCAAAGGCTCTATATTATCAATAAAATGAGCATTATTATGCTTTATCATATCTTTACACTTAGAAGCACCATTTCCGAAAAAGTAAACAGGGCCTTTATCTAAATATTCTTTAAAGCTCTTCTCATCTATTACTTTTGCTTCCAAACGACTCTTTGCTTTTAAACCACGATCAAAAACCTGAGAATAAACCTCCATTCGTCGTGCGTCTAACATAGGTGCTAACAACGCATCTTCAGGTATATTATTATTATGTAACAACACCGGCACTGATAATAGCTCGAGTGTAGGTACTGCTATCAACTTAATATCACGTCCATAACAAATCCCTTTTGCCATAGACACACCTATACGCAATCCCGTATAAGAACCAGGACCACTACTAACAGCAACGGCGTCTAAAGGAATAGCATGATTATCTGTAAAAGATATAGCTTCATCGACAAAAGAGCCGAGACGCTCTGCATGATTAGGACCACTACAATCTTGTAACTCGAAGATGCAAACACCATCTTCGCTTACTGCTACTGAGCACACATTTGTACTCGTTTCTATATTTAAAATGCAAGACATAAAACAATAGCTTTATTTTAAATTAATGTGCAAATTTACTCTTTTTCCACTCGAAATTAGTACTTTTGCAGAAATTTAACGTGAAAAAACTCATGATACTATCTATGACAGGTTATGGCAAAGCCGTCGTAACTTATAAAGAAAAGAAAATTAATATTGAAATTAAGTCGCTTAACAGCAAAGCTCTTGATCTCTCTGCACGCATTGCTCCCTTGTATAGAGAAAAAGAAATGGATATACGACGCTTAATTGCTCAAAAGTTAGAACGTGGAAAAGTAGATTTCTCACTATGGGTAGAGAAAGATATTAGTGCAGACGCTACTCATGTTAATACTGTTTTAGTAGAAAATTACTATAAACAAATAAAAGAAATTTCTAAAAACACAGGTATACCAGAACCTTCCGATTGGTTTGAAACATTACTACGTTTGCCTGATGTAACTATGAGGAATGAGGTAGAAATACTTAGTGAAGAAGAATGGAACATAGTATTAAATGGCATTCTACAAGCTATAGAGCACTTGTTAGTTTTTCGTAAGCAAGAAGGTAAGGCTCTTCAGCATAAGTTTAACGAAAAACTCAATAATATAGAAAATTACATGAAAGCTATAGAGCCGTATGAAAAAGGCCGAGTACCAAAGATTCGTGAACGTATTATAGAAGGATTAAAGCAGATTCCAGAAGTGGAATATGACAAAAACCGTTTAGAACAAGAACTTATATACTATATAGAGAAACTTGATATAAGCGAAGAAAAACAACGTTTAGCTAATCATCTGCGTTATTTCCGTGAGACTATGGAGGAAAATGGGCATGGATTAGGTAAGAAGTTAGGATTCATTGCTCAAGAAATGGGACGAGAAATTAACACTACTGGCTCTAAAAGTAATCAGGCAGAGATGCAAAACATAGTAGTGAAAATGAAAGATGAATTAGAACAAATTAAAGAGCAGGTGCTCAACACACTATAATAACCATCTCTTTAGTTAGCTCTATGTTTACAGAATAAAGCTAATAAGAGTTTTTTATTTTACGATATGCAAGGTAAATTGATAATCTTTTCAGCCCCATCAGGTTCGGGTAAAAGTACTATTGTACAATGGTTAATGCAAGAACACCCTGAGCTACATTTAGCTTTTTCCATTAGTTGCACCACACGGCAGCCACGTGGCAAAGAACGTAATGGAGTGGAATATATATTCCTTTCATTAGATGATTTCAAAAACAAGATTGATAACAATGAGTTTTTAGAATATGAGGAAGTATATAAAGATCGCTTTTATGGGACTTTAAAAAAGCAAATAGAAAGCCAACTGAAAGCTGGTCAAAATGTTATCTTTGACGTAGATGTAAAAGGTGGGTGTAATATTAAAGATTATTATAAAGACAAAGCACTAAGTGTTTTTGTTCAACCACCTTCTGTAGAAGAATTACGTCGTCGTTTAATAAACAGGAATACTGATACGTTGGAAGCTATAGAAACACGCCTTAAAAAGGCAGCTGAGGAACTAACTTTTGCCAGCAAGTTTGATACTATTATAGTTAACAATAATCTTGACAAAGCAAAAGCTGAAACATACAATATTATTAAGAATTTTCTAAACCATTAGTTTTCAAAAACTATAATATGAACATAGGTCTTTTTGGCGGATCTTTCAACCCCATTCATAATGGGCATATTACTCTTGCAGAAACATTCTTAAAGGAAGCGTCCTTACAAGAGGTATGGCTAATGGTTTCTCCACAAAATCCTTTTAAAATACATCAAGAACTATTAGATGATGAAAAACGGCTTAAAATAGCTCAGAAAGCACTTATTAACCACCCTAAAATCATAGTTTCTGATTATGAACTCTCTTTACCTAAACCATCTTATACTTGGAACACATTACAACATCTTGCTATTTCTTACCCCGAAAACACTTTTTCTTTGCTCATAGGAGGCGATAACTGGCGTGCTTTTAACCGTTGGAACCATGCAGAAGATATTATTTCCCAGTATCAAATATACATATATCCACGTAAAGACGACCATTTCGCAAGAAAAGAAATACTACCTAAAAATGTGCATTTACTGCAAGGTTCACCATTAGATATTAGCAGCACCTTAATACGTAATAATGTGAAGCAAGGAATGTCTATACACCACCTTGTTCCACAAAACATTATCCAAGATATAGAAGAATTTTACAGGTAATTTGTAAACATTTATCATATCATTTTATTAAAGGTATGCTTTTGCAGCAGAAAACCTCACCTTTTGTGGGACAAAAGATGAGGTTTTACTCATAAAAAGTTGATGTTTTATAGAGTAAAAGGTCATATCCTCTTAACACTCTTATTATTAAACAATTACAAACACAACAAGATAGCAAGTAACGCACAGTAGTGTATATCTTTTTTACCTACTCAGAAATTTTTATTATGAGCATGTTTTTTAGCTAAAAGCAGTTTTGCAGAGTATGAATAAATTGTATTATTTTAAATGTTAATTCCCTTTTTACATCGCTACATATAATAAAATAAAAGTATCTTTGCACCTTATTAAATAGCATTAAGCATTATACAATGAAAATATTTACTAAGATTGCACATATTTTCTATAGCATATTAACCCCTATTAGGGCTAATAGATCTTTTTTTATTTTTATGTATCTGCTTGGCATTTTAGTAGCTTATGAGGAATTGCCTGTTAACAATCCAAACGCAAAAGTATACGACAACTTAATACCTGAATTGTTTCTTGATTTATATTTGGTTAGCTTGTTACTTATGGTCTTTAAGCGACAAATACGACAGTGGGTACGATTGGTCTTATATTTTATGGCATATAGTATTAGCTTAATAGATCTATTTTGCTGGGAAAAGTTTCAAACCACTATAAACCCTTCAATACTTTTGCTTATAGGTGAAACTAATAGTAAAGAAGCTAATGAATTTTTATCAAGTTATATTTCTATAGATATTCTTTTCTCTGGAATAGGTTTGATATTAATACTAATACTTATTAACATTATAACAGGGCTTTTCCCTTTTATAAAACAACATCTTAGTATCTTTAGAAAAATAAAAAAAAGGGATTCTATACACTGCTTTAAGATTATAAAGAATAAAAAAAGTTTGCTTTTTGTGAAAACTTTTAGTGGACTGATATGCACCTTTTTCCTTATTTTTTCTGCTATTTCTTCAGCTCATAATAAAGAGATGATGTATCGCATATTCTCACTTCACACTATAGGGGCAGTGGAACACGAAATGAGTTTATATCAAAGACAGCCAGGGAAAGAGACACAATTTTACATACCACCTTACCGCTTAGCCTTCGCTATATTCTCAAACAAATTAGCCTCTCATCAGATAAGCCAGCTTATAGCAACTAAAGGAAAAGTATGGGTTGATAGTTGTTCTTACACATCACCTAACATCATACTTATTATTGGCGAGAGCTATAGTAAGCATCACTCACACCAGTATGGCTATTTCATGCCTACAACTCCTCACCAAGAGGCTTTGCAAAAACAAGGCTTACTAACACCTTTTAGTGATGTAGTAGCACCTTACAATCTAACAAGTTTTGTTTTTAAAAATATCTTTTCACTTCAAGTTGTTGGGGACAAAAAAGATTGGTGCGATTACCCTCTCTTTCCTGAGGTTTTCCGTAAGGCAGGTTATCATGTAACATTCATTACTAATCAGTTTTTACCTCGTGCTAAGCAAGCTGTTTACGATTTTAGTGGAGGATTTTTTCTTAATCACCCAGAGCTATCTGATGCCATGTTCGATAACAGGAATAGCAGATTATATAAATATGATGCAGGGTTATTACACGACTACGATTGCTTTCAGAAGCAATATAACACTGATCATAATCTTATATTGTTTCATCTTATGGGGCAACATGTTAATTATGAACAACGCACACCAGAAAAGGCAAAACACTTTAAAGCAGATGATTATAAGAATATCCGATATGATTTAAACAAAAAACGCAGAAAGATACTATCCGATTACGATAATGCAGTGTTATACAACGACTCTATTGTGTACCAAATAATAAAACGTTTTCAAGACAAAGACGCTATTATCATTTATATGCCTGACCATGGAGAAGAATGTTATGAAGGAAACCGTGGTTTCATTTGCCGTAACCACTCTGCTGAGATAGATTATAACCTTGCACGCTTTGAGTTTGAAATACCTTTTTGGATATATACATCTCCAACGTATAAAGCCAAACACCATGATATTTACAAACAAATTATAGCAGCAAAAAACAAAAAATTCATGACCGATGCTTTACCTCATCTGTTACTTTATTTAGGAGGAATACATACTATATATTATAGAGATAAATATAACATATTAAGCAAAAACTATCAAGAAAATCGTCCAAGAATATTAAAAGGAACTACTGATTACGATAAGTTAGATAGGACAAAAGCTATACGTCAAACACCTTTGCAAAAAAAAGAAAATAATAAAAAATGAAAAAAGAATTACTTTCACGTACAGAATGTAATGCTTTACGCGGATTAGCCATCATTGGCATCTTTCTACATAATTATTGCCATTGGTTAAAACATATAGTACAAGAAAACGAGTACCAATACTTTTGGCATAACTTTACATGGTTTAACCATGAAATGAGTAAAAATTTCCATTCTCTTACTCTCTTTCATATAATATCGTTCTTTGGTCATTATGGTGTCCCTGTCTTCTTATTCTTATCGGCATACGGCTTATATGTAAAATATGAAGAACCCAATTTTAATAATAAGAAAGAGCCTTCTGCTATATCTTTTATTAAATATCACTGGATAAAACTATTTAGAATGATGATAATAGGGTTTGTAGCTTTTACTATTATAGATGCTATCACACAAGGTCAGCACCGCTACATGCCTTTAGATATAATTGCTCAATTAGGGCTGTTTAACAACTTACTGCCTAATCCTGATGAAATTATTTGGCCAGGACCTTATTGGTATTTTGGATTAATGATGCAAATATATATTGTGTATCGTTTGATACTATATCGTCGTCATTGGGGATATACCGTTGGCTTAATAATTATTTGTGCAGCTCTTCAGATTATATGCAGCCCTGAAAGCGATGAACTTAATCGCTTAAGGTACAACTTTATAGGAGGAATTTTGCCCTTTGCTTTCGGATTATTATATGCCAAGTTTATGCCACAAGTTTCTAAAAAAACACATATAATTATCTTTATCATATCGCTTTTAGCTATTTATGCTCTTAACATAACTTACTTTACATGGTATCTTATCCCAATATTTGTTTGCATGGCAGCAATAAGTTTTATAAAATTAGTTCATCGTTGTGGACTTTTTATGAATCTTATAGTATGGGTTGGAAACATTTCATCTGCTCTATTTATATGTCATCCCATTACAAGAAAGATATTTATCCCCATTTCAAAAGCTGGAGATTATTGGACGGGATTAATACTTTATATCATTAGTTCCATTTGCTTAGCATGGTTATTTAAGGAATTAATGAATAAAATACCTAAACCTAAAATGTAGCTAACATGAAATTTAAGGATATAGAAATAGGAAATATTAGTAGGTTTCGTGGCGAATTAATGGGATCTGCAATGCTTTTTGTTATACTCTTTCATGTAGGTTTACCACGCGATGATATGTTTTTTGGCTTAAGAAGAATCGGAAATATTGGTGTAGATATATTCCTTTTTCTAAGTGGTATGGGCTTATGGTTCTCATGGACAAGCCACCCTTATATAAAGGATTTCTATTTGCGACGTATACTTCGTGTATATCCTATGTGGATTATCATGGCAAGTCTGTATTATATACCTGACTTTTTATGCCCTAACATTGTACGCCATGGAGGACATAGCACAAGCATTATAGATTTAATAGGAGATATTACTATTAATTGGGATTTCTGGCTTAACGATGAACTCACCTTCTGGTACATTCCTGCCACTATGATGCTATACCTTGTAACTCCTCTTTATCTAAAGATTATTATAAAGCATCCTATATACAGATGGCTACCTATTGTAATGCTTATGTGGTGTATCTTAGTAGAATACGTTACTCCTATTCATGACATCTTTGGTCATTTAGAAATATTTTGGAGTCGTGTACCTATATATTTTATAGGCATCAATATGGGAGCCGCTGTCAAACGTAAGGAGAAAATGGACGGAGCTGCCGTTTGGATGATACTACTTGTTTTTTTTATGGCTTTAGCTTCCAGTATATTCTTAGAACAGGTAAAACATGGAATGTTCCCTATCTTCTTAGAACGTATGTTATATATCCCTTTAACAGTAACATCTATCTTGATACTTAACCGTGCTTTTAGGCATACTCCAAAATGGTTTAACAACTGCTTTAAGTTTATAGGTATGGTTAGTTTAGAGGCTTATTTAATACATGATCATTTTGTTCTTAGATATTTAGAAGAGTTTCAATGGACTTACTGGATTACCTTTATTGCTACCTTTTCTTTAACAATACCTATAGCATGGATACTCCACACTCTTGTTAGTAAATTAGTAATAACTCCTATAGAAAGATTTATTCGATGAAAGATATTATCAAACTAATACGCCCATATCAATGGATTAAAAATCTAATCGTACTGTTACCTATATTCTTTTCGGGGCAGTTGTTTAATCTTAATGCGCTCTTTGCAGGCTTAATAACTTTTTTTTCATTCTCGTTTGCAGCATCGTCTATCTACTGCTTAAATGATATTATAGATGTAAAAGACGATAGACGACACCCTGTAAAATGTAAACGACCATTAGCTTCAGGAGCTGTTAGCATTACGTTAGGTTATATTTTAATATTTATTATGTTTGCACTTTCCATGCTAACGCTTTCCTTTCTGCCTGGAGAACATGAAAAAGTATATGGTGTGATAATTGTTTATTGGCTACTCAATATTAGTTACTGCGTTAAATTAAAGCAATTCGCTATTATAGACGTATGTATAGTTGCTTTCGGTTTTGTTTTGAGAATATTAGCAGGAGGCTGGGCTACTAATATTACATTAAGCAAGTGGATAGTATTAATGACTTTCCTTCTAATGTTGTTTCTTGCGTTTGCAAAGCGTAGAGATGATGTTATACGCATGATAAAAACAGGCGAACCTCCTAGACAAAACACAATAAGATATAATATAGACTTTATTAATCAAGCTATAACAATAACGTCAAGTATAACCTTAGTGTGTTATATTATGTACACTGTAAGTGAAGAAACTATAAAACATTTTCATACACAATATTTATATCTTACAAGTATTTTTGTGTTAGTGGGCATCTTACGTTATATTCAGTTAGCTGTTGTTGATAAAATAAGTGGAGATCCTACCAAGATAATGTTAAAGGATCGGTTTATGCAAATAATAGTATTGCTCTTTGGGCTATCTTTCTTATTTATAATATATTTCCTATAAATGAAACTTTACGCATTCGATTTTGATGGTACCATCACAACAAAGGACACCTTTATAGCATTCATACGTTTTGTAAAAGGTGATCTAAGAACTTTCTTAGGCCTGTTACTTTATGCGCCAATATTAATAATGATGAAGCTTAAACTTTATCCAAATTGGAAAGCAAAACAACAGCTGTTTACTTATTTCTTTAAAGGAATGAATATAAAGGAGTTCAAATTAAAATGTAATGAATTTGCAAGGCACAACAAAGCACTTATTCGTCCTCTGGCTTTAATAGAGATACAAAAAGCTTTAAAAGAAGGAGAAAAGGTTATAATAATTACAGCAAGTATAGATATGTGGGTACGTCCTTTTTTTTCTGAACTTGATAAAAATATACATATAGTAGGTACAAAAATAGAAGAAAAAGAAGGAAAAGTTACTGGACACTTTGTTACACGCAATTGCTATGGTGCAGAAAAAGTAAATCGCTTAAAAGAGATTATGCCTAATAGAAATAGCTATGAGCTTATATCTTATGGTGATTCACGAGGCGATAAAGAATTATTAGAATATGCAGATAAAGGATATTTTAAGCCATTTAGGAAAAAGTAAATGCAATAAACTTCTCGAAGTAATACGTTTTGGTATAGTAGGGTGCATTGCAGCTTTAATACAATTTATAGTTTACAGGTTAATGATTATATGCGTTAACTCTGAAACGGTATGTGTTATCGTAAGTTATGGTATTAGCTTATGTTTTAATTATATTGCCTCTACAAGATTTACATTTAAGGTAAAGTCATCTTCTAAGAAAGGGGCAGGTTTCCTTCTTTCACATTGTGTAAACATATCACTTCAGGTTATATTTATTCATTTTTTCATTTATATCGGTATTGTAAAGCAAATAGCTCTGATTCCTACTATTCTAATTTGCTTTCCAATAAATTTTCTTTTAGTTCGTTTCTTTTTAAAAAGAAAATAGCATTCGCAAGTTATTTCGTAACTTTGCAATATATATTATACATTATATAATGTCTGCGATAAGTATTTTTAAAATAAAAAAAGAAGAGCGCATTCTGTTTTGCGCCATGCTGTTGGTTTTTATATTCTTTAATGCCTTGCTTATATATAGCCATTATAGTATTTATACTATGGGGGCACACGGCGGATTTTGGTCATTATTTACAAAGAATTTTCGTATGTCAGGTTACGACTGCTGGTCATGGATAACTATCTCTGGTATGCGTATCCACTTTGATACTATTAGGCACCCTCTTTATCTTACATTTCTATATCCTCTTTACTTACTTAATAATAGTCTTATAGACTTATTTGGATATAATTTTGCAGTATATTTTATGGCTGTTATAATAATTTTTTCAGCTATTTATTCCACTATTTTTATATATAGAGTGTTTCGAGAAGTAATGGAACTAACACAAAAAGAATCTTGCTTACTCACTATTTTCCTTTTTTCATTTGCACACGTTTTAGTGCCTACAATGGTACCTGACCACTTCATTATATCAATGATGTTCCTTACAATGACTCTTTATATAGTTGGTATAAAAATGAAAAAAAACAAAAATCTAAAACCTTGGCAATCATTTATACTATTATTTTTTACCGCAGGAATGGCTTCTTCAAATGCTGCTAAGACCATATTAGCAGGAATATTTACTAATGGCTGGAAAAAAACATTTCATAAAAAATTTCTTTTTATAGGAATAATCCTGCCTCTTTTAATACTCTTCGGAATAAGACAATATCAATATTATACTTTAGAAATTCCACAAAAAGAAGTTATAAACAATATAGTAAAGCATAATATGGAAAAAGATGCAGCCAAGACTACTGACCATTTCAACAAACGCAACAAATGGCTTAAAGAACATACAGGTAAGGCTGCCGGCAATGGTCCTATTACTAAACTGATAGATATATCAACGCCACGCATAAAAACATTAATAGAAAACTTCTTTGGAGAATCACTTATCCTACATCAAAAATATCTGCTTAAAGATGTATCATGGGATCGTCCCATCTTTGTTACTTATACTCATGCCTATAAATATGCTATAGAATGTGTTATAATTTTAATGTTTATTATAGGATGCGTTATTGCTCGCGGTGAGAAATTTTTACAAATGTTATTAACATGGTTTGCCTGCGATATTACTCTTCATATTATTCTTGGCTTTGGCATTAATGAAGTATACATCATGACAGCAGGCTGGGCCTTCATCATACCTATTTCTATAGGATTCTTTCTAAAAAGACTTAATGGTAAATATCGGAACTTTTTACAAGTAACTATTCTCATACTTACACTATATCTCGCTTTTTATAATTGTTCTCAAATATTCTGTTATAATGCAGTTTTCAACAATATTTAAAATAAAAAAAGAAGAGCGTGTTGCTACCTCTTTTTTCCTTTTATGGCAAATAACACTACACATTATT
The DNA here is from genome assembly GCF_000177355.1 of Prevotella amnii CRIS 21A-A. Classification (NCBI taxonomy): domain Bacteria; kingdom Pseudomonadati; phylum Bacteroidota; class Bacteroidia; order Bacteroidales; family Prevotellaceae; genus Prevotella; species Prevotella amnii. Next base: position 30,264 of record NZ_ADFQ01000014.1, on the reverse strand, counting down.
GTTATAGCTAAGTATTGGCAACTCTTTTCAGTATTTAATGCTAAAACATATCGTAAAGTTGTGCTTAACAATTTTCATATTTCTGGCTTCGACCCTCTAACTTATCTCGTTGTCTCAGATTGGAAATTAGACTTTGATGTTACTCGTCACCCCCTTCTTGCCCCTTTCTATTATCCACTTTACCTTATTAACCACTGCATATACCTATCTACTGGTATAAACATCGCACCTATCCTTATAAGCATAATCTTATTGTTTTGTTCAGTTTATGCCTTCATTTTTATGGTACGTATAGGTAAAGATTTGATACATTTACATATTAAAGAAGCTATAATGTTAGGGTATCTTCTCTTTTCTTTTGCTTATGTCATGTTAGCAGCTATTAGCCCAGATCATTTTATAGTATCGCTATTTATGATATTACTCACACTGTATATTAGCGGATGCTGCATAAAGGAAAATCGTCTGTTAAAAAAAAGTATTACTTTTTTATTATTCTTTTTTACTGCGGGGGTTTCTCTTAACAATGGTCTAAAAACTTTTATAGCTAATCTGATTACTAATAAAAAGACCTTCTTTCGTCCATCTAACCTTCTCTTTGCAATAATTTTGCCTGGTATAATTTTCCTTTATATAGGAAGATGGCAAGATCACAAATACAAAGATCCAGCAAGAATAGCCAAACGAAAGTTAGAGGCTGCACAAACAAAACGTGAAAAAATAAAACTATATGCTGCTTTTAAAGACACTACAACGATTAAAGGAGGAAAAAGAATAGATAGTTGTTTTAATTTTACATGGGAAAAATATCTTAAGCAGAAGAAAAAAAATCGTGATAAAAAACCCATTTTTGCACACACAGGAAAAAAAATGGAACACTTCCCTATGCGGTCTTGGACAGATATTTCTACACCTCGTATTCCTACTCTTATAGAAAATTTCTTTGGTCAAAGCATACAATTACATCAAAAATATGCACTTGGAGATGTATTACGAGACCGACCTATATTTGTTAAATATGATTGGACCTTAAATTATATTATAGAAGGGGCTATCGTTTTACTCTTTCTTTGTGGTATTTATGCAGGAATTAAACAAAGATTATTATGGATAACACTAACATGCTTTGCACTTGACGTTATTTTATATTTAGGCTTAGGATTCGGTATTAATGAAGTATATATTATGGCTTCAGGCTGGATTTACATAATACCTATAAGCGTGGGATATCTCATTAATAGCTTAAAAGATAAAAGCAGATTACTTGTAACATTATTTATTTCTATACTAACATTATATTTTATAGTGTATAACACTACCGTTTTTCTTATTAACTTTCTATAAACTCAAAAGGAATATGTCTAAATCAGTATCTATTGTAATTTGTACCTATAACGGATCTAAATATCTTTCCCAACAATTAGATTCTATATTTGCACAAACTTATCCGCTACATGAGGTTATAGTGCAAGACGATGGTTCTACTGATGACACTTGGAATATAATCGAAAAATATGCAAACAAGTTCCCTCAGATGCGCATTTATCGAAATAAAGAAAAACAAGGTATTAATGCTAATTTCCTATCAGCTATGCAACAAGCTACTGGAGACTACATTGCTATTGCCGATCAAGATGATATTTGGGAACATAACAAGATAGAAATACAAATAAAAGCTATTGGTGACAGCTTATTATGCAGTGGACATAGTAGACCGTTTTCTAATGATAATTCGTTTACTTATTTTGATAATCGCCATCGAAATGTAAGCATCTTTCGTATGCTCTTTCTTTGTTTACCTGGACATACATTGCTCTTTAAGCGCAAGTTATTATCAATGCTTCCACCTATTAATAATTCTTTTTATAATGTTTCGTTATATGACGCAGCTCTATCTATTACTGCTGCTGCTCATGAAAGTATAATATATGTAGATAAAGTAATAGTAAATTTCAGACGTCATGCAAAAGCTGCTACTTACACTGATTATCATAAGAGTTTGCCATCATGGAGAAATGCTATTACAGAATTAATTTGGAGCTTAAAACATTACCATAAGATGCGCAAAATAGTATTACCCATTTTCAAAGGTAAACTATCCCTAATAGAATATCTCGAGAAGGATATACAAACTGTACAATTACGAGATGCTAAAAAAATAATGTATTTAGAATGCACAGATGATATTCTTTCTCTTGTTCGTTTACAAATACTTTTTATAAAACATCATAGAGATCTTTTTCATACAAAAGGTAGCAGTATGATAAAAATACTAAGAGCTATACTTTATCCTTTTATGCAGCTATATATGTACAGAAACATATTCTATAACAAAGATAAATCCTTATGAAATAAAATTCGCAGATTATTAGCTTTACTTAATAATCTACGAATATTCCAAATCTTTACTTTATAAATATTAATCTTATTTTTATTTCACTATATCAGTAGAGTCTAACATATGTGTAGGATCTAATATTGCATCAAGTTTCTCCTTTGTAAGGAGCTTATGTTTTAATACAAGATCATAAACAGAGCCACCTGTTAATAGAGCCTCCTTTGCTATCTTTGTGGAATTTTTATATCCAATATATGGATTAAGTGCTGTAACAATACCTATAGAATGCTTTACCATTTCAAGAGTACGTTCCTGATTTACAGTAATGCCATCAATACATAGTTCACGAAGAGTATCCATTGCATTAGGCAACCAAGTTAAATCTTCCATAAGACATTCGGTAATGATGGGCTCCATCACATTTAATTGCAACTGACCAGCTTCTGCTGCAATCATTACAGTAGTATCATTACCTATAATCTTAAAGCAGGTCTGGTTTGTAACTTCAGGTATAACAGGATTTACCTTACCTGGCATAATAGAAGATCCTGGAGCCATTGGAGGAAGATTTATTTCATTAAACCCACATCTTGGGCCTGAAGCCAACAAACGAAGGTCATTACAAATCTTTGAAAGTTTTACCGCAAGACGTTTTAAAGCTGAGCTATAGCTTACATAAGCACCTGTGTCTGGAGTAGCTTCTATGAGATTATGCCCAGCAATAAAGTTCTCTCCTGTAGCCTTACTAAGATAGTCTGCACATATTTTAGGGAAACCTGGAGCAGCATTTAAACCTGTTCCTATGGCTGTCCCTCCCATATTTATTTCAAGTAAAAGATCTACATTACGCTTTAAATTAGCAATTTCTTCTTCTAAATTATCAGCAAAAGCATTAAACTCTTGTCCTGCAGTCATTGGAACAGCATCCTGTAACTGAGTACGCCCCATCTTTATAACATTCTTAAATTCTTCCCCTTTTTTACGGAAAGCCTCTATTAACAGAGTTAAAGATTTTACTAAATTCTTATTCATTCTAATAAAGGCGTACCTTATAGCTGTAGGATATACATCATTGGTGGATTGTCCACAATTAACATCATCATTAGGAGAACAATGTTTATAATCTGCCTTATCGTATCCCATAATTTCTAAAGCACGATTAGCAATAACCTCATTAGCATTCATATTAACAGATGTTCCTGCACCTCCTTGCACCATATCGGTAATAAAGTTATTATGATGCTTACCTGCTATAATTTCTTTACAAGCCTCTATTATAGCCTTTCCTACCTTGGGGTCTATTTGTCCAAGCTGAATATTAGTTTGTGCTGCAGCTAATTTTACGTATGCTATAGAAATAACATACTCAGGATAATCACACATACGCTTACGCGATATGTGATAGTTATTAACAGCACGTTGTGTTTGTACACCATAAAGAACATTTTCTGGCACTTGTAACTCACCTAAAAGATCGCTCTCTGTACGAAATTTCTGCTCGCAGTTATTCATTTTATTTGTCATATCTTTTTTTTATTTATATATCTCGTAAAATTATAAGAGATAATTAGTTTAACTATACTTTTTATTATTTATTATTATCAATAATCTTTGGTATAATAATTAATATCAAAATTATTATAAAAAGAGTAACTTCGGTTGTAGTAAAAATAGTATCATAGTCATAAACAAAAAGAACATTATTAAAAATTACTTTCACAAAAGTACCTAAATAATAATCATAGCATTATATTATAGCATATCTTTTTATGCGTATTAACATTATTTTACCATATCAAAATTATTGATACAGTTTCTTTTTATACTGATATAATTTACCTTTATTACAATAATATACCTACAACATGCTTTTTTTTGGTAAAAGATATAATAAAGTTCAGAAATAATAAGTAATTTTGTTGTATGTTTTGTAAGAAAGTATTTTATATATTAATATGGCTGATAGGTATATTTTCTTCATCGGCTTTAGCACAAGATCATATTAATCCAGAGGACAGAGTAGTGGACATGAACTCTCCTACATTTGTCCCAATGGTGCATATTGGCAAGATAAAGATGGGAAAAGATAGCATTCAATATGTCAAAACTAATAATATTTATATATTCCCATCAATGGAATTTAGGAATAAAAAAGAGCAAATGGCATATAACCGCTTAGTGTATAATATAAAGAAAACTCTCCCTATTGCAAAAGAATGTAATCAGCTTATTTTAGAGACAGGTGCTTATATCGAAACTATTCCAAATAAAAAAGAACGTTCAGAACACTTAAAAAAGGTAGAGAAAGAGATTTGGGAAACTTATAAACCTCGCATGAAAAAGCTTACTTTCACACAAGGCAAGTTACTCATAAAGCTTGTAGATAGAGAATGTAATTCTACTTCTTATGATATAGTAAAGGCTTTTCTTGGTCCTGTTCGTGCAGGGTTTTATCAAGCCTTTGCTTGGACGTTTGGAAGTAGTCTGAAGAAACGTTATGACCCTAAAGGAGCCGATCGCCTTGTGGAACGTATTGTGTTACAAGTAGAGGCTGGTCAGTTATAGTTCGTTTATAATAACTTTTTTATTACTTTAGTAATACGTTGCAAACCTTCTATCATTGTTGCGCGTTGGGTGGCTATATTTATACGAAGGTATCCCTCTCCATACTTCTTGCTGTACAATGTCCCTGGATTAATAAAAACGTGTGCTTCTTTTATTAATTGTTTAGAAAGAGCTTCTGCTTTAATATTTAATGCTTCTATGTTAATCCATACAAGATACGTTCCTTCCAATCGTAAAACTTCTATCTGTGGTAATTCCTTTTTTAAAAAGTTTTTAAGAGTAACATAGTTGTTGTTTATATATACATTTAACTCTTTAAGCCAATCCTTGCTTTTGTTATAAGCAGCTTCTAAAGCAATGGGTGCAAAAGGATTAACATCGCATATTTCAAAGATATTTATAGCTCTATCTATTTTATATCGTAAAGTTTGGTTTTTGCAAATAATATTTGCTATTTGAAGTCCTGCTATATTAAAACTTTTAGTGGGAGAATTAAGAGTAATACAATTGTTTTGACAATCTTCATTAATAGCAGCAAAAGGAGTAAAGGTATATCCTGGCATTATAAGTTCACAATGAATTTCATCGCTTATAACCATCACGTCATGCTTAAGACATATAGTATTTATCTTTTCAAGCTCTTCTTTTGTCCATACACGTCCTGATGGATTATGTGGATTACATAACAAAAAAATAGTAGTCTTTTTATCAGCACATTTACTCTCAAAGTCTTCCCAATCCATTACATAACTATCATCTTTTCGTCTTAAAGGTGTTTCTAACACTTCACATCCTTGATTTTTTATGCTAGAAAAGAAGCAATTATATGCAGGGCTTTGTATTAAGATCTTTTCTCCTGGCATTGTTAGAGCATAGATAGTAGCACTAATAGCAGGAACAACACCTGTTGTATAAATTATCCAACTTTTATCTATAACCCAATCATGCTCTCTATTAAACCAGTTAATAATTGATTCATAGTAGCTTTCAGGCACAGATGTATATCCAAAAACTCCATGCTTTACACGTTCTTCTAATGCTTTTTGTATTGCAGGAGCTGCAAGAAAGTCCATATCAGCTACCCACATCGGAATTATATCCTTATCACTTATTTCGTCCCATTTTACAGAATTAGTACCACGACGTATAATTTCCTTATCAAAGTTATACATATCTTTTTATATAATTGTGTTATGTTATTAACGAATAACTATTGTGGTTAATTTTTCTTTAGCATATTTATCATAAGTAACCTTACCTATTTTATCAGCAGAAATATATCCCGATATAGGGTTTTTTATTTCTGTAATAGACCCTATAATACTTGCATTGATATTTTTAGAATCTTCGAAGCATCTATCGCAAGCAACATCGAAGGTACAATCTTCAAGAGTTATTCCGTTCATATAACAAAGAGGCTGCTCACCACTTATATGGCATTGCACCATTTTTATGTTTTTACTATGCCAGCCTATGTATTCTCCATTTAGTTCAGAATTATATATTACAACGTTTTCGCACTCCCAAAAAGCATCTTTAGTTTCTATCTTAGCATTATGTATTTCTACATTTTTACAGTATTGAAACACATATTTAGCATCAGATACCAAACCATCTACATAGATATTTTTAGAAAACATAAAGGGATAAGTTCCCTCGTGTAAAAGCACATTATGTAGTTTTAATCCGTCAACCTTCCAAAAAGTTTCATCAGCATCATTTATTTTCACATTATCTAATTTAAGATTTTTCATCTCACGAAAAAACTTAGGACCATCAATAATGCTATCTTTCATTACCATATTATTAGAATACCAAATGGCTGAACGCGATTCTTCTGCAAAATAGCAATTAGTAATTACGCTTTTATCTACATGCCACCAAGGGTATCTACCATAAAATTTAGATGCATTACATTCTATATTCTTACAAAATTTAATTCCAGATTCTCCATCAATAATTTCTATATTTTCAAGTCGTGTGTTCTCAATACCAAATAGAGGACGCTCGCCTTTAAACGTTTTGTTCTTTACTAAATCCATTATTTTATAGTGTGTTTATATAGGAAGATGTTGTTACTAATTAATAAACATGAAACACATATACTTTTTTAATATTTATGTGATAATTTATTTTTAATGGCAAAGTTATAGTTTTTTATTTAAAAAACGCATAAAGATAGTTTTTCTATGCTGTTTTTGTTAAAAGTCATAGCTATAAATATGACATACTTTTAAAAATTATACTTACTTTTGTAGGTGGAAATTATATATAAAAAAATGGCTAACATAAGTACATTCAAACAAAACCCTATTTTTTTTATTGTAAGTAAATTCCTAAAACTTTATATCTTTTTAGGTTTATTGATTCGTATAACATTAATGATAACAGCTCCAAGCGATGCTTCATTTTGTTTTTTCGAAATATTGCGTAGTATAGGGTTAGGATTACTTTCTGACATTGGGACAGGTTTGCTGCTATTAATTCCTTTATTTGTGCTTTATCCTATGCTGAATGAAGCAAAATATAATAAGATAGCAGGAGTATGTATAGAGACATTACTTATTATATGTTTCGCTTATAGTTTTTGGCATAAAAATATTTTTTACGAATATGGTGGTGTTGTTCCTAATATAGCACAGATATTGTTAGGTTGGAAAGTTTTTAGTTTTTCTATACGCTTTTTTATTCCTAAGATACGCTTATTATGGCGTAGCTGTTCTTTATATTTTTCTTGGATATTATATGTGGGATTATTATTTTTTATATCAATAGGTGAATATCTTTTCTGGGAAGAGTTTGGCGTTAGGTATAATTTTATAGCTGTTGATTATCTTATATATACTAATGAGGTTATAGGTAACATTATGGAATCATACTCTATTTTTCCTATAATAATTACCGTTCTAATATGTTCTTTAGGTATTATATGGTTGCAATCCAGAAAGGCTCAATTTAAGTTAGAACGTATTTATAACGTTAAGACTCTTTGCTTCCATATAACATATTTTATCATTGCTATATTAGTGGGTTGGGGTATATTAACAGCTATAGACCCTATAACGGCTAAAAATAATTATGTTGATCAGATAGGACGTAACGGTATAGACTGTTTTGTACGTGCTTTCTTTAATAATACTCTTGAGTATAATAAGTTTTATGCTATGCTTCCTGAGAAAGAGGTTAAGAGCAATTATTATAAGTTAGCAGATTTAAATGCAAATGGAGAAAAAGAATTAAGCGCAAAAGGTAAATCACAATTAAAAAACATTGTATTAATTACTGTAGAAAGTCTTAGTGCCGATTTTCTTACCCGATATGGTAATAAGCAGAGTATTACGCCTAATCTTGATGTATTGATGACAAAAAGTCTTGTTTTAGACAGTTTGTTTGCCAATGGTAACCGCACTGTGCGTGGCTTAGAGGCTTTGTCTTTATGTATACCGCCTGTGTCTGGGGAAAGTATTATAAAACAAAAAAACAACAGAATGGGCGATCTTTCTGTTGGAGCACAGCTTAAAAAGCTCGGTTATACTGTACAATTTCTGTACGGAGGAGATAGCTATTTTGATAATATGGGCAATTTCTTTTCTAATAATGGATATGAAATAATAGATCGTAAAAATATTGATCCTGCAAAGATTACTTTTGCAAATATATGGGGAGTATGCGATGAAGATATGTTTAACAAAAGCCTTGAGGTCTTTGATAAAGATGCTGCTAAAGGCAGACCTTTCTTTGCCCAGATAATGACTACAAGCAATCATCGCCCTTATACATACCCAAAAGGCAAAATAAAATATGACGGTAACATTCATTGCCGTGAGGCTGCAGTAAAATACACAGATTATGCTATCGGCAAATTTATATCTGATGCTACTCATAAATCATGGTTTAAGAATACTATCTTTATCATTATAGCAGACCACTGTGCCTCAAGTGCAGGTAGTACCTCTTTACCTATTGATAAATACCATATTCCTTGTTTAATTTATTCTCCTAATTTTATTCGTCCAAAGGTAATTTCTACCCTTTGTTCACAAATTGATGTTATGCCTACTGTCATGGCTATGTTACGATTACATGTTAAAGTGCGCTTTACAGGACAAGATATATTTTCTCCTTTATATAAGCCACGTGCTTTCATGGCTACTTATCAAGATTTAGGCTATTTAGAGAATGATAAGCTAACGGTATTGTCTCCTGTAAAGAAAATACGGCAATATGCTGTAAAATATAAAAAAGGCGAAGAGGCTAAAGAGTATCTCTTATCACAACAAGATTTGCCACTCTTAAAGAAAGCACAGAGCTATTATCAGTATATAAATCTTTATTTAAAACGAAAGTAGTATTTATGAAAACCTCTTTAGCTCTTTTATTTTATAATAAACTTTATATATAATAAAAAATTGCGTTTTGCATGGGAAATATTATTTATATGTTAGACCATTATGATAAAGTCCTTATGCTTTATCTCAACTTTGATGGTGGTGTAATGATTGATAACATTTGGAAATTATTTTCATTACCCATTATATGGCTTCCTTTAGCCATTATGTTCCTTTTTGGTTTAATACGTCATCATGTTCCTTTTACCACCATTCTGTTAGTTATAGTCTTTTTTGCTTTAGCAGTAGGACTGTCAGACTTTATATCCTCAGGGCTTATCAAGCCTTTTTGTGCAAGACTTCGTCCTTCTCATTGCATAACTATTTGTAATAAGCTACATTATGTAGATGGTTATCGTGGGGGAGAATTTGGCTTTGTCTCAAGTCATGCTGCTACCACCTTTAGTATCTTCACTTTTATTAGTTTGTTACTACATAAAAAACGTATCACTTTTCCCTTGCTCTTTTTAACCATTTGCATCTGCTATTCTCGCATTTATCTGGGAGTGCATTACCCCGGTGATATTCTATGTGGAGCAATTGTAGGAATATCTATGGGGGGAACATCTTACTTAGGACTTATTTATGTGTATCGTGTGAGTAATATCTTACCTTATTATTTACTTGTAAGACGTGTTGAAAAAGAACTTTATTATACTATTTGGATAACATTATTCGCTCCCATTATCATTGGAATAGGTAATTCATATTAAAACTTTTTACATATAAAAAGATAAGAGGACGTAAAAAATACGCCCTCTTAACTTCTTACTATATATATCTATATTTTTACAAATTTGGGTTCATTTCCTTCCACTTATCAATAGATGGAATGATACCTAAAGTGATAATTTCCTCACGCATTTTGCAAAGATGCTTATAAGATGCTTCCAAAGCAGCAACTTCTTCAGAAGTACCTGTAGGTTCTGTAAAATGAACTCCTGTCTTATCTATCGTAGTAGGCATAGCCATCATTACGTTCTTAAACTTTTCGTTATTTACATAACAACCTGCTGGCAATGTAAATTTATCTCCACCCATAGCTGCTTCTATCATCTTAACAGAACAGTAAGCTGGGCTTTGGAACGAACTACGACCACGAAGCTTAATAATATTAGAACCACCCTGAGTAGTACGCTGTTTTATTTCAGCCCACTTCTCCTGAGAAAGTCCTTTTTCTGATAATGGTGTGCCATCAATAGTAACCTTAGATGCAAACACAGCCATTTGCTCACCATGACCACCATAGGTGTGGGCACCCTGAACCTTATCTTGCTGAACACCGAACTCTTCAGCAAGAGCTTGTTGAAGTCGTGTAGAATCAAGAGCTGCAAGAGATGTTAGCTGATTTGGTTTTAGACCAGAATGGATTAAAGTAGTAAGAGCTGTAACGTCTGCAGGATTAAAAATAACAACAACATGCTCTACGTTAGGGCAATATTTCTTAATGTTATCCCCAAAATCGGCAGCTATCTGACAATTGCCTTTTAAAAGATCTTCACGAGTCATACCTTCTTTACGTGGAGCTCCACCTGAAGAAATTATATACTTAGCACCTGTAAAGGCCTTCTCAGGGTCAGTAGTGTAGCTAAGATTTGCACCAGCAAAAGCACATTGACACATTTCTTCATAAACACCATGTACTCCAGGCTCATAAATGTCGTAAAGGCATACATTAGGTGTTAAACCAAGAGTGAGCACACTCTGTACCATGTTTGAGCCGATCATACCACCAGCACCTACGATGACAAGTTTGTCGTTAGTTAAATAATTCATACGTTATTTATATTATAAGTTTATATTTATAGTTGTGAATAACTTTATCACAAAAGTAATAAAAAAAGGAGGAAGCACCATACATATACCCCTTTACTTAACGTTATTTTATGCAAAAAAATGAAGTTGGTAAGTGGGGTTAGCAAAATTGATGTTAGGCAAAGAGGTTTTATATCGTTATACGACATATTTCATACAACGGAAAGACATATATTAATTACAAAAATAAATTATTTTTATTGCATTTTCTTGTTATTTTTCCTATAAAAATAATTTATTTTTTATTTTTAAAGATAATCTTTTCTTGCTAAAAAGACTATTAATTGCTAAAAGAAAGGTTACCTATTACTCTCTCTAAGATATTACATATTAAAGGAGATAGATTTTTAAAGGCTAACACCTAAAGATAAACGCCAGCCCTAAACTTAAAGATTAATAAAAGTTTTTATAGTACAACCATAAGATAATAAGCCCTCGTATAAGATAACAACCAGTTTTATTAAAAACAATAAAAGCCCTGATAAGAAGATCCTAACAGGGCTTAACATATAGCATTATGATATTTTATAGAAACATATAAACCATTACTTATACAAAACTTATTACTCCGTTTATAGACTCTTTTGAGTCTTCTTCCTCTTTTGCAATCACCTTTGGCGCATTAATCATTTTTATATCCTCTATATTACGCTTTGTACGTTTATATGTAGGAATGTTCTCTACAGCAAGAATTACATCGTCATTATCTAAATCCTCTGTAGAAAAAAGGTAAACACGAGGCCGTGTTTTTTCCTGTTTACTATCCCCCGTCTCATAATATTCTCCACGACGACGAGCTTTTTCTGCCTCAGCTTCCTTTTCAGCTGCAAGCAATGCTACCTCTTTTTCATCATGCCGCTGTATACGATCCTTCATATCTTCAGAATCAACATCACGTATTCCAAAACCTGTTGCAAGGATAGTTACTTTTACTTTCTTGTCTAATTCTGGATCGGTAGCAACACCCCATTTCAATTCAAAACGCTCGCTAAACTTTTCCATGAAGGCATTAATCTCACGCATCTCGTCCATAGTAACGCCTGCATTACCACCTTCATCGGCATGAAAATTAATCTGAATAAGAATGCGCTTCGACTTATATATATCATTATTATTAAGCAATGGAGAGTTAAGAGCATCGTTAATAGCATTAGTTACACGACCTTCACCTTCACCATACCCAGTACTCATTATAGCAACTCCTCCATCTTTCAAAATGGTACGAACATCATTAAAATCGAGATTTATCACACCATGTGTCGTAATAATTTCGGCTATACTCTTAGCAGCTATACTTAAAGTGTCATCTGCTTTCTTAAAAGCTGCCATAAGGCTCAGGTCTGGATAAATCTTTAACAAACGCTCGTTGTTAATTACTAATAAAGCATCGACATATTTAGCCATCTCTTCCACACCATCTAAAGCCTGATCAATCTTGCGAGTACCCTCAAACTTAAATGGAATGGTAACAATACCCACTGTTAATATATCAAGATCCTTGCTGATACGAGCTATAACAGGACCTGCGCCCGTACCCGTACCGCCTCCCATACCTGCTGTTATGAAAGCCATCTTTGTGCCGTCTGAAAGCATCTTCTTTATGCTATCAGCTGTATCTTCGGCAGCCTTACGCGCCTTCTCTGGACGATTACCTGCTCCTAAGCCTTCTGTTCCCAACTGAAGATGTACAGGTACAGGAGAATCGTTTAATGCCTGAGCATCTGTATTACATACCACAAAGGTAACATCGTGAATACCTTCTTTGTACATGTGGTTTACGGCATTACCACCTCCACCACCAACACCTATTACTTTTATAATGCTATCAGTAACATCTTTATCATCAAAGTCTAATATTCTGTTTACATCTGCCATAACTATATGTTCCTTTTATTGCTATCTTTTTTACATTATTTATATAAGACTATATCAGCCCTATTCCTCGTCAGCCTCAAATATTTTGCCACTAATATCTTTTATCTTATTGCTAAACTTACCCCAGAAACTGTTTTTACGCTCTTCTTCTTTCTCTTTACGTATTCTCTCTTCCTCCTCTTCACGTAAGCGACGCTCTTCCTCTTCTCTACGACGACGCTCTTCCTCCTGCTTCTTTTTATCTTCAAGTGTAGGTACCAGCCCCTGCCCTTGTAATGGCTTTGGAGATGATGTGTGAGAATTTTGTGATATAGGAGTACCTGTTACTATCTCTTCTGTACTCGTAAATAAATTATTTGCATTAGGATTATAAGTAGCTCCTGCACAATTCATATCGCCTTTGGCTAAAATGCCAAGAACAGTATTCATATCACCACGCCGTGAGGTAATATCAGATGCACTTGCATTAATAGTGTAAGTTACAAAATTAGCTTTACGTATTTTCCCTATACCTGTAGAATCTCTGAAAGCATGTTCTATATTTGGCAAGTTCATTCCTCCTCCGGTGAGAATAATTCCACCAAGAAGGGTATGTGAATAGTCTGTTGGAACTTGAGCCCAAACATTTTCTATTATTTCTGTAACACGTGCTTCCACCACCTTTATAAACTCGCTACAATCTATTGATTGCTCTTTGTTTACAGTATATTTAGCATTAGTATCTATAGCAGAAGTTTCTGTAAAAGCACTCGCATACTTTAGTTTCATACGCTCTGCGTCCTTTTCATCTATCTGAAGAGAAGCAAGGTCTCGTGTAATATTATTACTACCTAAAGGAATTACTGCTAAGTGGCGAAGAAGATTTTTATAATATACCAATACTGTAGTAGTATCGGCACCAAGATCAACAAGTACACAACCTCCACGACGTTCACTCTCACTCAACACACTATCTGCAAGAGCTAAAGGAGCAAGATACATTTCGGCTATCTTAACATCTGCCTTTTGGAAACAATTATTAAGATTATCATAAAAAGACTGACGCCATAAAATGTTTAAAAAGTTACCCTCTAAACGATTTGCCTTTATACCTACAGGATCAATAGCCTTTTGATTATCAACATTATATTCTTGCGTTACAGCATCAAGGATTTCCTGATCAGGATAGCTCATGTTACGATTAGCGTCCATAAGCTCATTTATCATATCACTTGTGATAATAGTATCATTAGGAAGATCTTTGATGATAACATTACGCACACTACGAATAGATTGTCCGCCCACACCTACAAAGACCTGGGTTATTTCATACTTAAGCTGCTTTCTTAGCTTAGTAATAATACTCGTAAGACATTGTGCAGTCTTATCAATATTATATACTATTCCTTTACGAATACATTCTGATGCATTCTCTTTTACTACCGCTGCGACATCAATACTGCCATCGAGCTTCTTTTTACCTGCTATACCTCTAATTTTGGAAGAGCCCAGCTCTATAGCTACTATGAATTCTGCCATATATAAAATGTATTATATTTTTATCTTATCGTTTATATTTATCATTCCGTAGGACCTTCTTCTGCCATTGGACCATCTGTTTTCTTTTCTTTCTTAACCTCTGAAGATTTCTTCTCAAGCACTTCTGGATCGTTTTTTTTAACATCAACAGCTTCTGAACGTGTTATTGACTTTTCTACACCTGCTTCTTCATGAAGCTGCTTTTTACAAACTATCTGGTTATCAAACTCTAAATTGATATAAGAATATAAGTTCCACCCTACTTTTGACATACCATATTTATAAAACTTACTAAGCCGATCAAGCTTCTTACTTACAAACTCGCGAATACCTCGTTCACGTGCCGACTTATATTTACCATACGGCAGATAGCCTAAAAAGATAATCTGATTACCCACACGAGGCACTAACTCTATACCTCTATCTGGCAAAACATGAATTTGTTCTATCTGGTTTAGCCAAAATGGAGACGCATTTATCTCCTTTGCTAATGAAGATAGATAATATTGTGCGAAAATTCTGTTAATAGACCCTGTCGCTATTATAAGGTCGCTTATATATTTAGAATTAGGAAGAATACCTCCATTATCATCTAAATAATAATCATCGCCATTATCGCTCTTAATACGAATTATAGGCATACGTTGGGTTATATTTATAAAAACAATGCCACTTGTAGTCTTATAACACTGAGCTGTATTTACAAAAGGACCCGTTCTAAGAGTCTCTTCTATACGGCGAGGACTAATTGCATTCATTGACTTGTTAAGTGGATAGAGCTTAACCTTGTTTAATATATCCTTAACTTCTTCTGCACTAAGAAAACCTGCATTATTAACATCAGATATATTTATTTTTACCTCATTACATACAGCCACATTCTCTTCTGGCTTGTTCCATGAAGTAACAGCCAAAATAAGATAAACTGCCAGCAGAACATCTATCAAAGCAATAGTAATACTCTTCCACCTTATGTACATCGGTATTATTCCTTATCTAATATTATTTGAGATATTTGAGATACATAATCATTTAAATTACCAGCTCCAAGAATAACAAGCACATCAAAATCGCGCGACTTAACAAAACTAAGTACACTATCCTTTAATATCATTTGTTTTTGGACACCTTCCTTTAAATTGTCATAAATAAGCTTTGAAGTAACGCCTTCTATAGGCTCTTCACGAGCAGGATATATTTCAGTAAGAATAACCTCATCGAAAAAACTAAGCGAATAGGCAAATTCCTTATAAAAATCGCGTGTTCGGGTATAAAGATGTGGCTGAAAGATTACGGTTATCTTACGATTAGAATAAAGCTCCTTTAAGCTTTTAGCACTCTGTAAAATCTCCTTTGGGTGATGTGCATAGTCAGATAAAACAACATGTTTAGCATTCTTAACCTTAAAATCAAAACGCCTATCTACACCACTATAAGTTTTTATTCCTTCACGTATTTCATTAGGTATAACACCATTTAGCTGTGCCATAGCCATTGCTGCTATACTGTTTTCAATATTTATTGGTATAGGTTGCCCAAGCTCTACATCTTTAATAGGCTCTATAGGAGATATAAAATCGAATATTATAGTACCATCTTTTATACGGACATTATCAGCATGAAAATCGCCTTCTTCACGACTATACTCATAAACCCTTACCCCCTCTTGCACATTAGGCTTCATCTCAAGATCTTTATGAATTATAAGGGCACCACCTGCTTTTATTAATTCTGTATAATGACGAAAACTCTCTAAATAAGCCTCTTTTGTTCCATATATATCAAGATGATCAGGATCGGTAGAAGTTATTACTGTCATCCAAGGGCGTAACCAATGAAAGGAACGATCAAACTCATCAGCCTCTATTACAACATAATCGCTCTTATTAGACAAAATATAGTTAGTACCATAGTTCTTTGAAATACCTCCTAAAAAAGCTGTACAACCCACAGAACTCTGATGCATTATATGAGCACACATACTAGATGTAGTAGTCTTACCATGTGTTCCAGCAAAACATAACCCTCTATGTGTTCTTGTTAACGTACCAAGAACCTGAGCACGCTTTTGAATTTCAAAACCATTCTCTTTAAAAAAAACAAGCTCTTTATGTGAAACAGGTATTGCAGGTGTGTAAATAATTAAAGTGTTTGCTTTATTGCGACAAGCATTAGGTATTAAGCCTATATTCTCTTCATAGTGAATATTCATACCTTCTTTCTGAAGTTGCTTTGTAAGATCTGAAGATGTCTTATCGTAGCCAGCTACTACACACCCTATATGAAGAAAATAACGAGCTATAGCACTCATACCTATACCACCAGCTCCAATAAAATAAACAGCTTTTATATCTTTCAATTCCATATTCTCTATCTATTAATCAAAAAAAAAGATTATCATTTACATAGCTTTAACACCTCTTCTGCTATTATATCAGAAGCATTATGTAATCCCATCTTTTTAATATTTTTGCTAAGAGTTGCTAACTGGTCGCTATTATTTATAGTGTTAAGTGCTAACTGCAAAAGAGTTGCAGGAGCATCAGCATCACTTACAAACATAGCTGCTCCTTTATTTACTAAAGCCATAGCGTTCTTTGTCTGATGATCCTCTGCTACATTAGGACTTGGCACTAAGATTACAGGCTTCCCTATAAGCTGAAACTCGCTAATAGAACTTGCTCCTGCGCGGCTAATTACTAAATCAGCAGCTTTATATGCTGCTCCCATATCACTAATAAAATCCATCACATGAAGATTATCCAGCCCCTTTTTATCTAAAACACTATTAATATTATCAAAATAGCGTTTACCAGTCTGCCAAACAATCTGCACATCGCTATTATGAATAAGATCAAGATGCTCTATAATAGAGCTATTTATAGTCTGGGCACCCAAGCTAC
Organism: Prevotella amnii CRIS 21A-A; assembly: GCF_000177355.1. Lineage (NCBI taxonomy): Bacteria > Pseudomonadati > Bacteroidota > Bacteroidia > Bacteroidales > Prevotellaceae > Prevotella > Prevotella amnii. Next base: position 12,862 of record NZ_ADFQ01000014.1, on the reverse strand, counting down.
CTCCAACTATAAGAATAGTTTTCTTTGATGGATTAAGACCAAAACTCATACGAGCTTCCTCTTTGGTTATAGTTGTTTCCAAGATGTTTTGACGCACAGGATTACCTGTCATTATAATCTTATCAGCAGGAAAAAAACGTTCCATACCCTCATACGCTACACATATCTTACTCACTTTTTTAGCTAATAGCTTATTAGTAACACCTGCATATGAATTTTGTTCTTGTATCAAACATGGTATACCCATATTAGCAGCCTTATAAAGCGTAGCTCCACTTGCATAGCCACCCACACCAATAACTACATCAGGACGAAAATCTTTAATTATCTTCTTTGCTATACGAAGACTCTTCCATAGCTTTAAAAGAACCTTAATATTATTTAATTTATTAACTCTATCAAACCCTAATATAGGTAATCCTTTTATTGAATATCCTGCAGCAGGAACACGTTGCATCTCCATACGCCCCTCTGCACCTACAAAAAGAATCTTTGCTTTAGGATTTTTTGCTTTTAAAGCATTGGCTATTGACACTGCAGGAAATATATGACCACCAGTACCACCACCGCTAATTATAAATCGTAAATCGTCTTTCATTTATACGTCTATTTTACAATTACAAAGATAAGAAATATTTTTCTATTCTTATTAGTTACTATCAATTTTATACATCTGCAACATTTAATAAAGAAGAAGCATTCTCCTCCTCTTTTTTTACATTTGATCTACGCTTTGCAGAACGACTTATACTAAGAATAGCACCAATATATACACAATTAATAATAGACGAAGTACCTCCTTTACTGATAAGAGGTAAAGGCTGCCCTGTTACAGGTGCTAACCCCACAGCTACAGCCATATTAAACATTGCTTGTGAAACCAACAAGAAAGCTAAACCCATAGCCAAGAAAGTTGGAAAAGAATTTTCACATTTTCGAGCAATAATACCAACACGAATAAAAAGAATAACATAAAGAGCTAATACCACAAACGCTCCTAATATACCTGTCTCTTCTATTATGATAGCATATATAAAATCAGAAAAAGCTTGCGATAAAAAGTCACGCTCATTAGAATTGCCAGGCCCTTTCCCGACTATATTAGACGAAGCTATAGCTATATTAGCATGTGCAACCTGTGCATCTTTATCAAGATCAAAATCTTTTGGAGCAATATATTTATTACTAAAAAACTTATCTATACGAGCTTTCCATGTATCAGCACGATGAAACATTTTCTGAATAAAGCCTGTTTCTTTTTTTTGTTCCTGCGCTGTCGCTGTTTGCTCTGTAAAATTCTGCTTCTTATTTTCAACTTCCACATTCTTACTATTACCTGCAAACATAACAAAAGCTAAACCCAAAAACACTATAAAAAAGATTACCCCTATCAGTTTACCTATCTGCTTAAAAGGTACTCTGCCTATAAACATCATAAAGATAACGGTTAAGAAAAGCAATGCTGCAGTAGAGAGATTCTCTAAAAAAATAGGAAAGATAACAACAGTTGATACTATCAATATATATCTTATTGCTTTACGATCTGCACCATGATCCGTTTGCATAGCACTAAGAAGCTGCGCTATCGTCATTATAAGTGCTCCTTTTCCCAATTCTGATGGCTGAAACTGTATTCCTCCTATGCTTATCCAACGACTTGCACCATTAGTAACACCGCCTATTAACATAACAATATATAGTAAGAATATAGAACCTATTAAAAATATTGGTGTAGCTAACTTAAAATATCTACACTCTATATTCAACACAAATATCATGGATACCCAACCTAAAACTAACATCATAGTATGATATATTATAGGTCCCCAGAAGTTTCCTCCCTTATATGATAAAGAACTAGAGGCTGAATACACCTCTATAATACTAATTATACAAAGAAAGAAAAATATCATCCATACTACTTTATCTCCCTTAAATATATTCTTCAACGACTTAACGTTCATTTTTTTATTGGTCTTTTTAAGTTCTATTTAAAAATAAGCTGATTTCATTTTTTTATCTGCATAAACGTAAAAGGTTATCAAAAAAACACTTTTATAGCTCTATACTAAAAGAAAACGTCCACTAATAGCTTTATTTTTAACCGCATACTAATTACTTTTTTATAACGAACGAACCAAAGTCTTAAACTGATTGCCACGATCTTCCATATTCTTAAACAAATCAAAGCTAGCGCAACAAGGACTCAATAAGACCGTATCTCCAGACTTTGCTAACTCTCTACAGGCTGCTACACAATCTTTCATAGAATGAGTATCACGCGTAATTATACCAAGATTATCAAAATTATCGTGTAATTTTTTATTATCAGCACCTAAATAAACTATAGCCCTACACTTCTGTTTAACAAGATCCTTTATAGCATCGTAATTGTTTCCTTTGTCTCTACCACCAAGAATAAGCACCGTAGGTGTAACCATACTTTCAAGAGCATACCAACAGGCATCTACATTGGTAGCTTTAGAATCATTAATATACTGTACTCCTGAAACTTTGCATACCTTTTCCAAACGATGTTCTACACCTTTGAAATCACTTAAACTTTTACGAATATTTTCTTTTTTTATACCACCTATATTAGCAGCTATACCTGCAGCAAGAGAATTGTATATATTATGCTTACCTGTAAGCGATAAATCTTCTTGCTCCATATTAAATGGAATAGGCTTCTCTATAGTGTACATTCCTTCTTCAATATATCCTATGCTGCCAGTTTCTTTTAATTCAGAAAAAGGATATTGCACAGCCTTTACATCAAACTTTTCTAACTCTTTCTTTATAACGGGATCATCTTTCCAATAAATAAAACTATCTTCTTTTGTTTGGTTCTGAATAATACGCATCTTAGCATTAGCATAATTCTCAAATTTATACTCATAACGATCAAGATGATCAGGAGTAATATTAAGAAGAATAGCTATATTTGCACGAAATTTATACATATTATCTAATTGAAAACTACTTAACTCGATAACATAATATGCATGTGGCGATTCAGCTACTTGAAGAGCAAGACTTTTACCTATATTACCTGCAAGCCCTACATCATAACCAGCATCTTTAAAAATATGAAAGATCAAACTTGTAGTGGTTGTTTTGCCATTACTACCAGTAATACATATCATCTTAGACGTTGTATATCTTCCAGCAAACTCTATCTCGCTGATAATAGGTATACCACGTTTTATAAGTTTCTGCACCATAGGTGCTTCCTTTGGAATACCCGGACTTTTTATAACTTCATCAGAATCAATAATCTTAGCTTCAGTATGTACACCTTCCTCCCAATCTATATTATGGTCATTAAGCATTTTTTTATACTTATCCTTAATAACCGACATATCCGAAACAAATACTTCAAAGCCTTGCTTTTTAGCAAGTATGGCAGCTCCAGTACCACTTTCACCTGCCCCTAATATTACCATCTTTTTCATATTATATATGCCCTTTCTTATCTTAACTTCAGCGTAATAATTGTAAATGCTGCTAAAATAATAGAAATTATTACAAAACGTATCACTATCTTACTCTCATGCACTGCGCTATGAGGCTTTGTAAAAACATACTTACAATCAGGATCAAGCTGTGAATCAAGAGTTCGAAAAGCATCATGAATAGGTGTACGCTTAAATATGCGTTGTTTTATACCCTTATGCTTACCTGTCCTATAATACCATACCTGTATAATTACGCTTAAACTCTCTACAAAAAATATTCCACAAAGAATAGGTAAGAGCAACTCTTTATGAATAATTATAGCACCTACAGCTATAATTCCACCTATTGTCAAACTACCTGTATCTCCCATAAACACCTGAGCAGGATAAGCATTATACCATAAAAAGCCTATTAATGCACCTATAAAAGCAGAAAAGAAAATCACTAACTCTTCTGAGCCTGGTATAAACATTATGTTCAGATAAGCAGCATATTGATAATGGCTACTTACATAAGCCAATATTCCTAAGACTACACCTATTACAGCAGAATTACCTGCACACATACCGTCCATACCATCATTAAGATTAGCACCATTAGAAACCGCAGTTACCACGATAATAGTCATAATAACAAATAAGATCCAACCTGCAGCAGTCTTATATTCTCCCATAAAACCCATTATTTCAGAATAATCGAGATTATGGTTCTTAACAAATGGTATTGTGGTCTTTAATGTCTTTATAGCTGTCTGATGATGATGAATAATAGTTTCCGTGTTATTTTTATTAGGGATTTCCTCATTTAGATTTGCCTTTACATCAGGAGAAGTCCAAAGAGTTAAACCTACTATAAGTCCGATACTTATCTGCCCTACTATCTTATATTTACCTTTTAAGCCCTCCTTACTATGGCGAAAGATTTTAATAAAATCGTCCATTCCTCCTAAAAATCCAAGCCATATAGTAGTAATTATCATCAATAAAAGATATATATTACGAAGTCTACCGAACAGGATAACAGGAACTAACAATGCTACTATGATTATAATACCGCCCATAGATGGAACTCCAATCTTATTAATTCCAAACGGATCTATACTTGCATCACGCTGCGTCTCAGTTATCTGTCTACGCTTTAAATACTTAATAAACCGTTCTCCGAACCAAGCTGAGATGATTAAAGCAAGAATCATCGCAAGAATAGCACGAAAACTAATATAACTCCAAAGGTGAGTGCCACTAATGCCATATTCACCTAACCATCTAAAAATATAGTACAACATCTTGTTATATTGATATGTTTGGTTATGATTATTGCTTATTTAATATTAAAAATATCTCGAAGTACTTCATGATCATCGAAATGATGCTTAACTCCTTTTATTTCCTGATAATCTTCATGTCCTTTTCCTGCAACAAGAATTACATCTCCTTTTTTAGCTAACTTTGCTGCAGTGCGCATAGCTTCACGCCGATCGACAATAGTTAATACCTTATTAAGTTGAGTTTCATCAAGTCCTGCCACCATATCATTTATAATATCTTGCGGATCTTCAAACCTCGGATTATCACTAGTTAATATAACTACATCACTATGTTTTACAGCTTCCTGTGCCATAAGCGGACGTTTACCTTTATCTCTATTTCCCCCAGCTCCACATACTGTGATAATCTGTCCCGTTTTACCTTCCATAACGTCATGAATAGCACTTAAAACATTAGATAACGCGTCTGGTGTGTGTGCATAATCGACTATGGCTGTAAAACCTTCTGGAGAACGAATAGGCTCAAGACGCCCATTAACACTCTTCAAAGTGCTAAGCACTAACAGAATGTCATCTTTCGATTTTCCTAACATTACTGCTGCACCATAAACAGCCAACAAATTACTTACATTAAATTTTCCGATAAATTGCACTCCTACTTCCTTTCCATCTATATCAAGATACATACCTTCAAAATGGCATTCTATTATCCTTGCTCGAAAATCTGCCATGCGCTGTATAGAATATGTCTTAATATTTGCCTTACAATTTTGTACCATTATCATACCATTCTTATCATCGGCATTAGTAATAGCAAAGGCTTTCTTTGGAAGACTATCAAAAAACATTTTCTTTGCATTACGATAATTTTCGAAAGTCTTATGATAATCAAGATGATCACGTGTAAGATTAGTAAAAATACCTCCAGTAAAATAAAGTCCACCGATACGATGCTGGTGAATAGCATGGCTGGAACATTCCATGAAAGCATATTCACATCCTGCTTCAACCATCTTACTAAGTAGCTGATTTAGCTCTATAGGATCAGGGGTAGTATGCTCTGTATGATGTGCCTCTGCATCAATATAGTTACAAACGGTTGATAAAAGCCCTACTTTATAACCAAAGGCTCTAAACATATTATATAATAATGTGGCTATAGTAGTTTTTCCATTAGTACCAGTAACACCTACTAACTTTAATTTTTTTGAAGGATTTCCATAAAACATTGTGGCTATTTTCCCCACTTCTTTCTCTGTAGATTCTACCTGAATGTATGTAATTCCGTCTTTTAATTCGCTTGGTACATCTTCTAATAGTATTGCTTTCGCACCAGATTCTATTGCTTTATTTATAAAACAATGACCATCTACTTGTGTACCCTTTATAGCTACAAAGATATGTCCTACATCTATCTTTCTGCTATCAATATTAACACCAGTTATATCAATATCAGTATCACCTGTGATACTTAAAGTTTTCACTTCACTTAATAAGTCAGTTAACTTCATAATCTATTAACTTTTAATATTTTTATTCATTATTTTTACCACGTTACACTCTAATTCAATGTTATAAAACAGGTTTCTCCTCGTTTTATCTTTTCGCCAGGTACTAAGCTTTGCTTACTTACCTTACCACAGCCCATTATTCTTACCTTTAAGCCTCGTTGCTCTAAAAGATAAACAGCATCACGAGCACCCATGTTATACACATTGGGTACTACCTTCTTATTATTATAATTTTGTCTTTGAAAGGCTATTGAATAATGTGTACTATTTACAATTCCCCATATAGGATTGCCAAAAGGATAAGTACCTCCCCAGCCATTTTTGGGAGAATAACCTAATGCACTTAAAACATAATCAGCAGCAAGAATATTTCCTGTTTTAACTGGTGGGATAAGAATAGATGAAGGCTCTCGAGCATCTGTTACACTAAGTTTTAAGTCGCGTGCCATAATACCTTCTGCTATATGATGGAAAACTACTCCGCTCATACCTCCACCAGAAGCTGGTAAGCCCGTCTTTTGTATACACACTATACAGCTATATTTAGGTTTATCAGCTGGGAAAAAACCAGCAAAACTTAATAAATAGTTAGTCCCACCTGCTTTATACCCAAGAGCACCCTTTGAAATTTGGGCTGTTCCTGTCTTACCTGCTACGGCAAACTTATCTGAACCAGCTTTCTTTCCAAGACCTTCAGAGACTACTTCTGTTAATATTCTGCGTATCTTCGTGATAGTACTTTCTTTTGCTATTTGATTTTTTATCACTTCTGGAGGATATTCTGCTATTACTTGCCCATTCTTTACTATCTGTTTTACAAAACGCGGACGCATCATCTTCCCATTATTTGCTATAGCATTATAAAAAGTTAGTGTAGATATTGGAGGTATCTGGCTTTCATAACCTATGCTCATCCATGGTAATGCGGTAGCACTCCAGTTGTAATATTGTCCACGTTTGTTTTTTCGTGGCATACGTATTTTTGCAGGTGAATAGCCTACAATGGGTAAATGTAAATCGGTTGCTAATCCAAGATCATATATACCTTGTACAAATTTCTCAGGATTCTTATGATAATAAATGTCAATAATACGACTTACACCTATATTTGAGCTATATTTCAGTGTCCACGGAAGCATAAGATTACCATATCCTCCCTTTCGCCAATTGTGGTCTTTCATCTCTCTACCGTACATATTCCAAACACCTGTACCTGTAGCTATGGTGTAAGTGGTATCAACTAATCCATCATCGAGTATGGTCATTATAGAAGCTGTCTTAAATACCGACCCGGGCTCTAACAAATCGCTCACTGCATGGTTTTTTATCTCACGATATTCACCATCTTCACATTTATCCATATTGACAATAGCTTTCACATCTCCTGTTGCTACCTCCATAACAATAGCTACACCTACATTACCATTTATCTCCTTTAGCTCATTTATCAAAGCACGCTCTGCTAAATCTTGCATACTAACATCTATTGTTGTGATAATATCTGCACCATCTACAGGAGCTGTATCAGTAATGTTCAGAAATTTATTCCTTACCTTTCTACGATGAATAATACCATTAGTACCACGTAAAATAGAATCAAAGGACAATTCTAAACCGCACCGAGCAGTATCTTTTGCACCAAACATATCGCCTATAGTACGCTGTGCTAATGAGCCAAACGGACGCCGACGTGCATTAAACTCTTCCCAATGAAAACCACTTTTAAACTTTGAAAGATGAAATATTGGCAGACTTTGCACATCTTTAAACGTATTATAAGCTATGCGCCCGTCCCATATTGCCCAATGACGACTTTTCTTATGATATCCCTCTAATAAATGTTGCTTAAAAGATTGAGCAGATTTCTCTGGAAATATCTCATTAAGACCTTTACTAATATAATCGACACTATCCACAAAAGCTGTATCATTACCTGCTTCGGATAAAGCCTTAAAATCCATATATACCTTAAATTCTGGCAAAGAGCTCGCCATCAGCTCTCCATCTCCACTCAATATATTACCTCTTATAGGTTTTATCTTAACACTATCTTTTTTTTGCAAAGCAGCCACTTGCATCCAATAATCCTTCTTTACGGTCATTGTATTAGCTGCCTTCATCATTATCAGAAATGCAAATATAACTATACCTACCGTAGTAAAAAAATACCACTTTATGCTTTCTTTATTATTAAACCTATTCATGCTATTCTTTTATTCTGGAACATTTATTATATAGGGAGGCCTATCTGATATTTTAAGCACACTGTCTTTATTGTTTTTAAGCAACTCGAGTATATGGCTTTCACGCGTCTTCTCTGTTAGCTGACTACTACTTGAGAGAGCTCTATACTTAGCATCTTCCAGCTCTGTATTCAGCTTATCTATCTCTATCAAATACTTCTGAGCATTATATCTATTAGTAATATAAATAATAATAAATAACACTATTAAAAGTATCAAACCTATATTATTGCGAAGCACTTGAGCTGAAAGAATATCTCCACCTATAATCTTGGTAAAAGTAAAACTAGACGACTGCGGCTTCTCGCCCTCTTGAGCTTGATCCTGCAAAGCTCTTTCTATCCTATCTATCCTCTCTTCTACCTCTGACTCTACTTCCTTTTCTTCATCTTCTTTTACTTCTTCTTTTCCCTCAACAGATAATGTATGCACCTCTGCTAACTGTTCTTCTTTTATAGGTAAAACAGTATTATCTGCTATTTCCTCTTTTTTATCCTCTTTCTTCATGTTTCCTCTCTGCAATTCTTAGTTTTGCACTACGACTTCGAGGATTTCTCTCTATTTCTTCATCTGTGGCAATAATCACTTTGTTGTTTACCAACTTAAAAGGAGTTTTTATCCTACCAAAGAAATCTTGAGAAATCTTTCCTTCCGCATTACCAGATTTCATAAAATTCTTAACCAAACGATCTTCTAACGAATGGTAAGTTATCACAGACAAACGCCCACCAGGGGCTAAAAGCTCTATCGCCGATGTAAGCATCTTGGTTAAAGCCTGCATTTCCTGATTCACTTCTATACGCAGGGCTTGAAACAGCTTTGCCATATCTTTCTTTTCCCTAACACGCATAAAAAAAGGATTGACTATTTTTAAAAAGTCTGTTGTAGTCCTTATAGCCTTATTTGCCCTACCCTTTACTATCGCTGCAGCAATGCGCTTAGACTGTTTTAGCTCGCCATAGACATAAAATAGTCTCGCCAAATCTTCCTCCTTATAATCATTTAAAACATCAAAAGCCTGCTTACCAGACTCCTTATTCATACGCATATCTAAAGGAGCATCGTCAAAACGAAAAGAAAAACCACGATTTTCATCATCAAAATGATGACTACTAACACCCAAATCGGCTATCAATCCATCTATTTTATCTACACCATAATAACGCATCCAATTCTTTAAATACCTAAAGTTAGAACGCACAAAAGTAAATTTCTTACTAAGTTCTTTATCACTTTCAGTAAGATACTTTATGTTCTGCTCAGCATCTAAATCTTGATCAAAACTATAAAGATGAGCATCGCCTGATAAATGGGATAAGATCTCTCTACTATGGCCACCACCACCAAAAGTAACATCTACATAGATGCCACCCTTACGAATGTTTAATCCATCAACACTCTCTTTGAGAAGAACGGGGACATGGTAGCTTTCAGCAGTTTTTATCATTATAGTTGCTATTATTATTGTTGTTTCTTAAAAATATCTTGTTATGGCATTTAAAATGCCTTCACTACTTTTCCATTAAATCTTCTAAAGCCTTTCCTAACTCTTCATAGGGCATAAACTCCTCTAAAGTGTTACCCTTTGACCATATTTCTATGCTATCATCCATACCTATAAAACTTATTTCTTGCTCTATATTTGCAAGACAGAGATAACGCTTAGGTATAAGTATCCTACCGTTAGTATCTAAAGTAATCACCTCTACATCAGAAACATACTGGCGATAAACCATCTGGTCACGCTTATTCCACCTACTTAGCTTGGCTCTTAAAGTATCTAACCTATCATTCCACACCGACTGTGGATAAAGCACAAGGCACGGCTCAAAAAGATCTTTTCGCATAATAAGAGATTCTTCGCCAGACACACTTAGTATCTTACGAAACGTAGATGGGAAAAAAGCCCTACCCTTTACATCTACCCTTGCATCTACATTGCCAAGAAACCTCATACTAATAATTTTATTTTTATACAATACCTAAGTAGACCCCAAAGTTACATAAATTTCACCACATTCCTCCACATTCCCCCACAATATTTTATCCAACTAAGAGTTTTTCCTTTTTTTACTATACGGGTGATATCAAAAAAAGTGAGAAATAAAATTTAATTAATATAACAAATTACGCATATATTTCAATATTTATACTAATAACATGGTAATTTCCAAAAATATTTATTTATTTTTGCATATTGTTTTGGGAAATGAAGAATATGGGAGAAAGTATTCAGAAAACTATTGATATTGAGAACATTCTCAAGAGTAAAATGGGAAACAAAGCAAGGTTTGTACCTCGCTTTGCTATTAACTGGTTAAAGGGCATAATCCACGAAGAACAAGTAAACAAATTTCTATGGGATTCAAGGTCCTTTTCAGGTACAGAATGGCTTGAGGAATGTATGAAATATCTCGGTATGACGCTCAAAATAAATGGTTTAGAAAATTTGCCTAAGAAAGATGACGGTAAGTTTTATACCTTTGTTTCAAATCATCCTTTAGGTGGTCAAGATGGTGTTGCGCTTGGTGCTATAATAGGGCGGCATTATGACGGTAAGTTTAAATATTTAGTTAACGACCTATTATTAAATCTGCCCAGTCTAAAGCCTATAAGCATAGGTATAAACAAAACAGGAAAACAACACAGAGACTTCCCTAAAATGATTGAAGCTGGCTTTCAAAGCAATAATCACATCATAATGTTCCCAGCCGGGCTTAATAGCAGAAAGATAAATGGGCATATACATGACCTTCCTTGGAAAAAAACCTTTATCACCAAAAGCGTGGAATATAAACGCGATATAGTACCTATTTTCTTTGGTGGACAAAACTCTGAACGCTTCTATCGCATTGCTCATTTTAGCGATAAATACTTAAAAAAGATAAACTTAGCAATGCTATTTCTTGTTGATGAAATGTATAAAAATATAGGAAAAACTTTTTACATAAACATAGGCAAGCCTATACCTTGGCAAACCTTTGATAAGAGTAAAACTCCTAAAGAGTGGGCAAAATATGTAGAAGATAAGGTTTATGAATTATAATAAAACCATTATCTTAACACAAACAAACACAAGACACTTTTAAGTAACCATATTTATGGAAGAAGAAATAATTAAGCCTGTGGATAAGGCTCTAATAAAGAGCGAGCTTACATTAGATAAATTACTGCGCAAGACAAATAAAAGCCACAACGAAGTATATGTTGTAACTGCACAAAACTCTCCTAACACTATGTTAGAGATAGGACGCTTACGCGAGGAAGCTTTCAGAACTGCAGGTGGAGGAACTGGTAAAGCTGTTGATATAGATGATTTCGATTCGATGGAGAATTGTTGTAAACAGCTTATAGTATGGAATCCTGAAGCAGAAGAAATAATAGGAGGATATAGGTATATCTTTGGAGAAGATTGGAAAAAAGATGCTAACGGACAGCCTTTACTTGCTACAAGCCACATGTTCCACTTCTCTGAAAAATTTATGAAAGAGTATGCTCCTTACACCGTAGAGCTTGGCAGATCTTTCGTATCTTTAGGATATCAAAACATAAGACGCAACTCTAAAAGTATTTTCGCTCTTGATAACCTTTGGGACGGCTTAGGAGCTCTTACCGTATTAAAGCCTAACTGTAAATACTTTTTTGGTAAGGTTACTATGTACCCTTCTTACATAAGACGAGGGAGAGATCTCATTCTTTATTTCCTAAAAAAATATTTCGATGATAAAGAAAACCTTATTATTCCTATCAAACCTCTAAAAATTGATACCCCTGAAGACGAACTTAAAAAATTCTTCTCCGGCGACAACTTTAAAGAAGATTACAAGCTCTTAAATACCGAAATACGCAACTTAGGTTATAATATTCCTCCATTAGTAAATGCGTATATGAACCTATCACCTACTATGAAAACATTTGGCACTGCCATTAACTATGGTTTTGGAGAAGTGGAAGAAACAGGAATACTTATAGCTATTGACGAAATATTTGAAGAAAAACGCATTCGTCACATAGAAAGCTACGCTAATGAGCACCCAGAGTCAATAGCTTTTACAAGTGGGGCTAATAAGTTAATATACAAAATAGATAAAAAACAAATATAATAACATAAGAAAGTTGCTAATCACTTTATAAATAATATAAATATAAAGATATATCTTAATAAATAAAAACACCTCTATATAAGGTTAAAATACCAATGCTATAAACAACAAAAAACAAGTACGGAAAAGAAAAATAACTTATTTTTGTAGCATTTTTAATCTATTTTTATATTAAAAATAAGTTATTTTTCCTACAAAAAGGTACTTTCTTTTTTAGAAAAAGATTATATCTTACGCTTATAAAAGCCACCTCTTTACCACAAAAAGCTGGCTATATTA
>NZ_ADFQ01000015.1:0-1022 GCF_000177355.1 Prevotella amnii CRIS 21A-A | reverse complement strand
AAGTTCGAGCAGCGCACCTATCTGAAGTATTGCAACGGAGCGGAGACGTTCTATGCTTACGATCCTGCACGCCGTAGACTACAGAACCTCATGGTGAATGCTAAGGCAGGCACCATCATGGACAATGCCTACAGCTATGATGCCGTGAGCAACGTGCTCGGTATTAAGAACAATGCTCCACTCCCACAGAGTGGCAAGGCAGGCGGACAGATGAGCCATAGTTATACTTATGACCCATTGTATCGTTTGGCAAGCGCAACGGGTACTTATAAGGGAACGGACAATAAAGCCGCTTCTTATACGTTGTCTATGGGCTACGACAACATGCATCGTATCACGAGCAAGAAGCAGCACCTCACGCAAAGTAACGTACAGTTCAACGGCACGCTCAACGCAGGCTACGAACTCGCTTATACCTATGGTAGCTCAGAGGGCAAGAAATTCCAACTCGACAATGTTCGCGACATCAACTACCGCACGGAAGAAACTCCTACGGACAGCACCAATATCAACAACGGACACAAGTACACCTATGATGCTAACGGAAATCTTGTCTACATCAATACCTCTCGTGTAAAGAAAGACGGCAAGGAAGATGAAAAGGCAACCGAGCAGAAGTACCGTTGGGACGAGGAAAACCGCTTGTTGGCAGCCAATGAGAACGGTTTTGTGAGCAACTATTGGTATGATGCCGATGGTGAGCGCACGGTGAAGACCAGTGGCGAGAACGAAGCCATCTATGTGAACTCCGAGTTCTCAGGTGGCAATACTGGTACAGCACGCTTCTCGCTCTATGTCAGCCCATACCTCGTGGCAGGGCAAGGTGGTAAGTACACCAAGCACATCTACATCGGTAGTCAAAGAATCGTTTCTAAATTGGGCGACTTGGCATCTTATGGTGCAGACCCAAGACGAATACCGTATGCAGGCAATGAAGCTGATGGTCTTACCATTAACTACAAGGATAAGTACAACCAGCAGTTACAATCCATTAAAGACAATTACAAAACGTTTGACTTGCC